>JANOEF010000307.1:0-4272 GCA_031413075.1 Acidobacteriota bacterium
GCAGAAAATGCCGGGCGAGACGCGGACGAAATAACTTTAGTCGCGGTCAGCAAAACGCATCCCATCAATATTTTAGGCGAAGGAATTGAAGTAACAAAAATGTGACGGCAAAGTTAAGTTATAGATAATTTTTTGATAAAAATAATAAACTTGGATTTACCAACTATTGTTGTTTGATAGAATCGAAACAACCGAACAGTTATTAGTTAGTTTAAATGGTAAAGCCAAAAAAAAACGAAGTTACCCGACTGCTTGAGTCCTGGAGTAGCGGCAGACAAGAAGCACTGGATGAACTGATGCCGTTGGTCTATCAGGAATTGCGAAAAATGGCGAAGCAATATATGAATAGCCAGCCATCAGGACATACCTTGCAAACAACCGCCCTGATTCATGAAGCCTATCTCAAATTAGCAGACCAAAAAGATAAACAATGGCAGAATCGCACCCATTTTTTTGCTGTTGCCGCTCAAGCTATGCGGCATATTCTGGTTGACCACGCCCGTTCGCATCAAACCGAAAAACGCGGTGGCGAAACTCAGATTATTTCACTCGAAGATGTTGCAAATATTTCTAATGAAAGAGCTAATGAACTTGTAGCCCTTGATGAAGCATTGTAAAATTTATCTAATCTGGATGAAAGAAAAGGTCGCGTAGTTGAATTGCGTTATTTTGGCGGATTAAGCGTTGAAGAAACCGCCGAAGCTTTGAAAATTTCGCCGCCAACCGTCATGCGTGATTGGCGTTTTGCCAAAACCTGGTTACTAAGAGAATTGTCCAATCAATGAAAGATTTAGCCAAAATCGAAGAGATTTATTACCAAGCCTCGCAAATTCCTTTTGAAAAGCGGAGCGAATTTTTGCGCGAGTCCTGCGGGATTGATAATGAGTTGCGTAGCGAAGTTGAATCTCTGCTTTCCTTTGATGAGCAAGCTAAAGATTTTATTGAAACTCCGCCTGCTGATATTGCCGCCGGATTTATTAAAACAAATCAAAATGATGGTCTCAAAGGAAAATCTTTCGGTCATTACCGGATTTTGTCTCTGCTCGGTGCGGGTGGAATGGGTAAAGTTTATCTAGCCAGAGACACTAAACTTGACCGTCAAGCAACAATAAAGATTTTGCCTTCTGAATTGGCTGCCGATAGTAAGCGAATGATCCGCTTTGTCCGGGAGGCAAAGTCTGCTTCCGCTTTGAATCATCCGAATATTATCACCATCTATGAAATCGGTGAGACGGATGGAGTTCATTTTATTGCCGCCGAATTTATTATAGGCGAAACAATTGATAAATTATTCAGAAAGAAGCCGTTGGAGGTTCAAAATACGCTTGATATTGCTATTCAGGTTGCATCTGCCTTAGATACGGCGCATCAAGCGGGAATCATCCACCGTGACATCAAACCGGAAAATATTATGATTCGTCCCGACGGTTTGGTTAAAGTTCTTGATTTCGGGATTGCCAAATTGGTCTGGAATTCGGAATCCCGCAATTTGGACTCAGGATCGTTAAACAGTGAAAGTGACACATTGATTCACGAATCTTTAATTTCTGATTCGCATCCTACTGAGACGGGAATGATAATCGGAACAGCAACTTATATGTCACCGGAACAGGCGAAAGGGAGTAAGATTGACGCCCGTAGTGATATTTTCAGTTTCGGAATTGTGCTGTATGAAATGCTGACGGGCAAACGTCCTTTTAGCGGAGATAGTCCTTTAGAGATAATCAGTTCGATTCTCAAGGACGAGCCGCACCCGATTGAGGGGATGCCACCCGAAGTCTGGCGCATCGTGGACAAGATGCTGCGGAAAGACTGTGCTAAGCGTTATCAAACGACGCACGATTTGTTGACCGAACTGAAGAATGTCAGGCGGGAACTCGATTTGCTTCAATCATCGGAATTGCGGACAACAATTATCCAAACCACGAATAAAGAAAATCAAGCGCAAAAATTAGAGACACAACTCATTACCGGAGAATTCGGCAGACGAAAATTCGGGCTGGCGGCGGTTTCGTTGATTTTGTTGATCTTAGCCGGATTAGGCGTTTGGTTTTTCGGTTTCCGCACTCCGCCGCAAAGTGCAAAGATTGATTCGATTGCTGTTTTGCCTTTTCAAAATGCTGGCGGCAATGCGAACAGCGATTTTTTGGGCGACGGTTTGGCAGAGGCTTTGATTAACAGCCTCACGAAAATTTCCGAACTCCGCGTAATGGCACGAAGCACGGCGTTTCGTTTTCGCGGGCGCGAGGGCGAGCCGCAATTTATCGGCCGAGAACTCGGCGTAAAAACTGTTCTGACCGGAAGAATTACCGAACAAAATAATCAAATAAGTATTCAGGTTGATTTAATAAACACCGCGGACGGCACGCAGATTTTCGGCAATCGTTACGACGGAAATCAGACGGAAATTCTTGAACTTCAACAAAAAATCGTGCGCGATGTCTCCGGGCGTTTGCAGCTTTCAACCGACCAGCAGCGGCAGGTTATAAAAAAAGATACCGAGATTTCCGAAGCCTATAAAGTTTATCTGCGTGGGCGTTTTTACTGGAACAAACGTTCGGCGGATGATTTGCGAAAAGCGATTCAGGAATTCAAACAAGCCGCCGACCTCGACCCGAACTACGCACTTGCCTTTGTCGGACTCGCCGATAGCTATCTGCTGCTCGAAGAATATACGGGTGCGTCGGCAAAGGAAACTCTGCCGCAAGCCGAAGCGTTTGCGAAACGCGCCCTAGAAATTGACGACACGCTCGGCGAGGCGCACGTTTCGCTCGCCGTAATCAATAGCCAAATGTGGCGATATACGGAAGCCGAGCGAGAATTCAAACGGGCGATAGAACTGAATCCGAAATATTCCACCACTTATTTATGGTATTGCACTTTACTGCGGGACACCGGACGATTTGACGAAGCGTTGGCAGCGATTAAACAAGCGCAGAATCTCGACCCGTTATCGAGCATTATCGGCGTCAATATCGGCATTATGCACTTTGTGAAAGACGAAAATGATGCTGCTGTCAAGGAATTTGAAAAACTTATCGGTTTAGACCCGAATTATTGGAACGCTTATTCGTGGCTCGGACTGGTTTATCTAAAACAAGGACGAAACGGCGAAGCCTTCGCCGCATTGGAAAAAGGCGTTGAGCTTTCCCGACGTTCAAACCGTGCGTTGTCTTTTCTCGGTTACGCCAAAGCCGTTACAGGAAACCGTGCCGAAGCCGAATCAATCGTCAAAGAACTCGAAGAAAAATACGCGAAGCGTGAGGCGACAATTTTAAATGTAGCAATGGTTTATGCGGGACTCGGCGATAAAAATCAGTCTTTGGCGTGGCTCGAAAAAGGTCTTGAATCGCAGAGCGGCGAGTCGGCGAGAATCCGCTGGTATCCACCGTTTGCCCCTTTCCGCAACGATTCGCGCTATCAATCTCTAATCTTGCGAATGGGGCAAAAACCGTAGCAGTTTTTATCGCTCTCGGCAAAAGGGCGAATCAGACATCTGGCTGGCAAATATCCAGTAGGAAAAGAAGATCTTAAATTCCTTCTTTTCCCCGACTAAAACAAATTCTTATTATTATTTTTATATAGGTAGGAGCGTAAATATTTCGCCATCAACCAAGCTCAGAAGCCGTGGTCTTTGTGGTTAATAACTAAACTCCTTTGGATAATTCTTCAAAAACTTGAAAGCCATAGAGATACCCCAAAAAGGTAAAATCTATGGCTATTTTTTTGACCAACCCAAAAGCTTGGTTGTCGTTTCCAGGCCCAAGGATTATCATAGATTTAATGAGCAAAACTTTGGCGCAGAGACTTGAATCTGTTAAAAATCAAATCAAACTGGCGGCGGAAAATGCCGGACGAAACGCGGATGAAATAACTTTGGTCGCGGTCAGTAAAACGCATCCGGTCAGTACTTTGCGCGAGGCAATAGCATCCGGCGCAACCGTTTTCGGCGAAAACAAAGTCCAGGAAGCCGAAACGAAAATTGCCGAAATCGAAGGAATCGAATGGCATCTCATCGGACATCTCCAATCAAACAAAGTGCGCAAAGCCGTCAAACTTTTTGATGTCATCCAGACCGTTGATTCGATTGAACTTGCCGAACGACTCGAGCGTATTTGTCAAGAGGAAGGCCGCACCGAATTGAAAATCTTTGTCCAGGTTGATTTAGGCCGAGAAACAACCAAAAACGGCATTGATGAAGATGATTTAACGCCTCATCAATGATCGCCAAATGGCGGAACACGCTTCTTCTCTCATCTCAAACCTCTCAGA
>JANOEF010000308.1:0-8055 GCA_031413075.1 Acidobacteriota bacterium
CTCCGAGAGTTTTGGACAAAACATTCGGACTGTGAACAACAACTTAAATCATGGTATCGAGAAGCTGAAACGAGTGAGTGGAAAAATACCAATGAAATAAAGAAAGAGTATCCTTCAGCCAGTTACGAATTTCAAATTACGAATTCTTGAGTGAACAAAATCGAAAAAATCGTATTTGTTAATTCGTAATTCGTAATTACAAAAAGATATGCCAAGAAGAAGAGTTGCAGGAAGAAGAGAAGTTTTACCGGATCCGATTTACAACAGTATGTTGGTCACCAAATTTATCAATGGTGTCATGTGGGAAGGTAAAAAGAGTGTTGCTGAAAAATTATTTTACGGCGCCATGGAAAAAATTGGTGAAAAAACCGGTGAAGAGCCTTTGAAGGTTTTCAAAAAAGCGGTTGATAACGTCAAACCGACTCTGGAAGTAAAATCACGCCGAATCGGTGGAGCCACCTATCAAGTTCCGCTCGAGGTCAATCACGATCGCCGTCACACGTTAGCAATTCGCTGGATCGTTAATTACGCTCGCAGCCGAAACGAAAAGACGATGGAAGATAAATTGGTTGGCGAACTCATGGATGCGATCAATAATCGGGGCGGAGCGGTCAAAAAGAGAGACGAGGTTCATCGGATGGCAGATGCCAACAAAGCATTCGCACATTACAGGTTCTAGAGCAGTGGGCAGTGAGCAGTGGGGAGTTTTCAGTAAGAAGTATCTAACCACCGGCCACCAACCACCGACCACTTTAAGAAGATGTCAAAGATTAGTTTAGACAAATTTAGAAACATTGGGATCATGGCTCATATTGACGCGGGTAAAACCACGACTACCGAGCGTGTCCTTTTTTACACAGGTGTTTCGCACAAGATTGGTGAAGTTCACGAAGGCACCGCCATTATGGATCATATGGCGCAAGAACAGGAACGCGGAATTACGATTACATCGGCCGCAACTACTTGTTTTTGGAAGCGCAACAATATTGAACACCGCATTAATATTATTGATACGCCCGGTCACGTTGATTTTACGATGGAAGTCGAGCGGAGTTTACGGGTGCTGGATGGTGCAGTTTGCGTTTTTGACGGTGTTGCCGGGGTTGAACCCCAATCAGAAACAGTTTGGCGGCAAGCTGACAAATACGGCGTTCCACGCATTTGTTTTATCAACAAATTAGACCGCTCGGGCGCATCTTTTGACCGGTCATTTCAATCAATTTTGACCCGCTTGGGGGCCAATGCGGTTGCGATTCAAATTCCAATCGGTTTAGAAGAGCACCTCAAAGGTGTGGTTGATTTAATCCAAATGAAAGGGTTGGTTTGGGATAACGAATCAAAAGGAGCTAAATACGATGTAGTTGACGTTCCGGCTGATTTAGTTGATGCGGCCAGAGAAGCCCGTGAAAAACTTATCGAAGCCATTGCGGATATTGATGATGAGATCGCGATGAAGTTTCTCGAAGGCGAAGAAATTTCCGAGGATGAAATTCGGGCAGCTCTTCGCAAAGGAACCTTGGCGTCCAAAATAGTTCCGGTTGTAACCGGCTCAGCCTTCAAAAATAAAGGTGTCCAAACCCTGCTTGATGCTGTGATTGATTATTTACCGAGTCCGCTTGATATTCCGGCGGTCGAAGGTCTTAATCCTGATACTGATACGGTTGAAAGCCGTCCGCCGGATGCTAAAGCTCCATTTGCCGGATTGGTTTTCAAACTGGCAGTTGATAAATATTTAGGACAGCTTTCCTACGTTCGTATTTATAGCGGAACCATCAAAGCGGGTTCTTATGTTTATAATCCGATCAAGGGCTCAAAAGAACGGGTTGGCCGTCTGTTCCTGATGCACTCGAATAAACAAGAGGATATTGAAGAAGCGAGTGCCGGCGAAATTGTCGCCATCGGCGGAATGAAAAATGTTACGACCGGCGAAACGGTCTGTGACGAGAATAAACAAATTATTCTTGAATCAATGGAATTTCCTGATCCGGTGGTGCGAGTCGCGGTTGAGCCGAAAACCAGAGCCGACCAGGATAAAATGGGCCTTGCGCTCAATAAATTGGCCCAGGAAGACCCCAGTTTCCGCGTTAATACCGATCAAGAAACAGGTCAAACCATTATCGCCGGAATGGGCGAGCTCCATTTAGAAATTATTGTTGACCGCATGAAGCGCGAATTCAGCGTTGAAGCAAACGTCGGCAAACCTCAGGTTGCGTATCGCGAGACGATCACAGTTGGGGCCCCCGGGTAAAGAGATCTTTAAGAAACAATCGGGCGGACGTGGACAATTTGCTCACGTTGAACTCCAAATCGAACCGGCTCCGGGCGAAGGTTTTGTCTTTGTTGATAAAATTACCGGCGGAACCATTCCCCGGCAATTTATCAAACCGACCATGGAAGGGATGAAAGATGCGATGCGTCGCGGTTTTCTGGCCGGATATGAATTGGTGGACATCAAAGCGACTTTGGTTTTTGGTTCATTTCACGAAGTTGACTCAGATGAGCGAGCTTTTCATATCTGCGGAAGTTTAGCTTTTCAGGATGCGGTCAAAAAAGCGAAACCGGTGTTATTGGAACCGATCATGAGAGTCGAAGTTGTGACCCCGGAAGAATATATGGGTTCTGTCAATGGTGACTTAAACCGTCGCCGGGGACAAATTGACGGAATGAATCCGCGTCCGGGTGGCGTTCAGGTTGTGACCGCTTTCGTTCCGCTCTCAGAAATGTTTGGATACACCACAGATTTACGTTCTGCAACACAAGGACGTGCCACTTCAACCATGCACTTTGAAAGATACGCCGAAGCACCCAAAAATGTCGCTGAGGAAGTGATCGCGAAAGTAAAAGGAGCAGTTAATTAAACTAAATAGTGATTTTAGATTTGATGAGGATTTAGAAAAATTATGAGCAAAGAGAAATTTGACAGAAGCAAACCCCACGTCAACATTGGGACGATTGGACACGTGGATCACGGGAAGACGACTTTGACGGCCGCGATTACCAAAGTGATGAGCAAACATAATCCGAAGATGGTTTTTCGATCATTTGATTCGATCGATAACGCGCCTGAGGAAAAAGCTCGTGGGATCACGATTGCGACGGCGCACGTTGAGTATGAGACTGCAAATCGTCACTATGCTCACGTAGATTGTCCGGGACACGCCGACTATGTCAAGAACATGATCACCGGAGCAGCGCAGATGGACGGAGCGATTTTAGTAGTAGCGGCGACCGATGGACCGATGCCGCAGACTCGTGAACATATTTTGTTAGCCCGTCAGGTTGGAGTTCCAACTCTGGTGGTGTTCATGAACAAAGTGGACATGGTGGACGACGAAGAATTGCTGGAATTGGTGGAGCTTGAAATCCGCGAATTGCTGTCAAGTTATGAATTTCCTGGGGATGACATTCCGATCATCAGAGGAAGTGCCTTAGGCGGATTGAATGGCGAACCGCAATGGGAAGCGACGATTGACGAATTGATGGCGGCGGTTGATGCTTACATCCCGCAGCCGGTGCGAGATACGGACAAACCGTTTTTGATGCCGGTGGAAGATATTTTCACGATTCAGGGACGAGGAACGGTAGCGACCGGAAGAATCGAAAGAGGAATCATCAAGGTCAATGAGCCGGTAGAGATCGTCGGCATCAAAGACACGCAGAATTCAGTGTGTACCGGAGTCGAAATGTTCAAGAAGTTGTTGGACGAAGGACGTGCCGGGGACAACGTGGGATTGCTCTTAAGAGGAGTTGACCGGAAAGCGATCGAACGGGGGCAAGTGATTGCGAAACCGGGAACGATCAATCCGCACAAGAAGTTCAAGGCGGAAGCATATGTGCTGACGAAAGAAGAAGGAGGGCGACACACGCCGTTCTTTACCGGATACCGACCGCAGTTTTATTTCAGAACGACGGATGTGACGGGAGTCGCTAATCTGCCGCAAGGGGTAGAAATGGTCATGCCGGGAGATAATATTGCGATGGATATTGAGTTGATCAATTCGATTGCGATGGAAAAAGGGTTAAGATTCGCGATCCGTGAGGGCGGGCGAACAGTTGGAGCCGGAACCGTCTCTGACATTATTGAATAGTTTTCAGTGAGCAGCTATCAGTGGTCAATGAGCAGAAAACACCGACCACTGACTGCTGACCACTAACAAAAAATTATGCTAAACGAAAAAATACGCATTAAACTTAAAGCATACGATCATCGGGTTTTGGATCAATCCACCCAAGAGATTGTGGAAACTGCGAAAAGAACGGGAGCGAGAGTGGCAGGTCCAATTCCGCTTCCGACCATCAAAAATAAATGGACTGTTTTGCGTTCACCGCACGTTGACAAAAAGTCACGCGAGCAATTTGAAATCAGAACCCACAAGCGTTTGATGGACATTCTTGACCCAACTGCTGAAACAGTAGATGCGTTGATGAAATTGGATTTACCCGCCGGTGTGGATGTAGAAATCAAAGCATTCGGCAAAAACTAAATTAGTTAAAATTAATTGTTAATGGTTAATTGATGTCTAAATCAAATCGAATCAATTAACAATTAACAACTAACAGTTAACAATTAACAAAAGTATGATAAACGGTATCATCGGTAGAAAAGTTGGAATGACACAAATCTTTGCGGAAGACGGCACGGTTACACCGGTCACAGTCGTTAAAGCGGGACCCTGTGTTGTTGTGCAAACAAAAAGCGCAAGCGGAAAAGACGGCTATAATGCGGTTCAACTGGGTTTAGTAGAAGAAAATGCGATCAAGTTGAAAAATGTCACCAAGCCGATGCGCGGGCATTTTGAAAAGACCGGAAACGGATTGCCGCCAACCCGAATTTTGAAAGAAATCCGACTCGAAAGCGAAGCGGAAGCCAAGATTGGCGACCAAGTGAAAGCCGATATTTTCAATGATGGCGACAGCATTGAAGTAGTTGGAAAATCGAAGGGGCGCGGCTTTGCAGGGACGATTAAACGGCATAAGTTTCATCGCGGGCCCGAATCACACGGTTCGATGTCAGTGCGTGCACCGGGTTCCATCGGACAGTCGGCGTATCCGTCGCGCGTTATCAAAGGAACCAAGTCTTCGGGACATATGGGCGATGCGCGAGTCACGGTGAGAGGTTTAACCGTTGCTAAAGTTGACGCTGTCAACAATCTTCTAATGATTAAAGGTGCGGTTCCGGGTGCAAATGGAAGTTTGGTGGTAGTTAAAAAATCAAGATAGAAAACGTCCAAAGTCTAATATCCAATGTCATTTTGACATGAGACCTGAGACTTGAGACATTAACGGAGTTAATATTATGCCTACCTTAGAGGTTCGCAATTTGAAGAATGAGAAAGTTGGCGAAATCGAACTTTCAGATGCCGTGTTCGGCGTGGAACTCAATGAATCATTGATTCACACAGCCGTGACTAATTATCTGGCAAATCGCCGACAGGGAACATCAGCCACTAAAACACGTGGTAATGTTTCGGGTTCGGGTAAAAAACTTTGGAAGCAAAAAGGCACCGGACGAGCGCGAATTGCCTCGATTCGTTCGCCATTGTGGAAAGGCGGCGGCAACGTCCACGGACCTCAGCCGCGTGACTGGTCATATCAGATTCCGCGCCGGATGCGCCGGGGAGCGCTTCGATCAGCTCTTTCTGAAAGGGTGCGCGAAGGTAATTTGATCGTCATTGACGAATTCAAAGTTGGCGAAAAAACCCGAGAGTTTGTCGGAATCATGAGCACACTTGGTTTGGTTGATAACAAAACAGTGACTAAAACTCTGATTGTTGATTCATTGGATAATGCCAATTTGATTCGCTCATCGAGTAACGTCCAAAAGTTCAAGGTAACTAATTCGACCGGACTCAACATTTACGATTTGCTCTGGCACGAAAAATTGATGATCACCAAATCGGCGCTTGAAGAATTGACGAACCTTTTGTTTCCGGCTCGCGAGGTCAGAAAAGGTAAAAAGGAGGCGGCTGTATAATGAGTTTAAGTTTATGGGACATTCTAAAGTCGCCAGTTGTCACGGAAAAATCAGTGCTTTTAAAAGAAGCCACCAGTGAAGAAGGCGAGGGACAAGTTTTAACCTTTCGAGTTGATAAAAAAGCGGACAAAGCTGAGATTCGCCAGGCGGTTGAAGAAGTGTTTAACGTTAAAGTGGCCGCCGTTCGAACTATTAATTACAAAGGAAAAGTGAAACGACGAGGACGCACCGCAGGTCGCCGTCCAAATTGGAAAAAGGCTTATGTCACTTTGAAAAAAGGTGAGCCGACAGTTGATTACGCAGAAGCAATTTAGTTAATGATAAATGGTTAATGATTAATGGTTAATTGAATATGTGAAATGCGTAACAATTAACAATTAACAATTAACAATTAACAAAGTTATGGGAATTAAAAAGTTAAAACCGACATCACCGGCCAGACGTTACCAAACGTATCTGACGCGGGATGAGTTGACTCCAAAGGCAACACCCGAAAAATCGTTGCTCGAGCCAAAAATCAGAATTTCAGGTCGCAATAACGACGGGCGGATCACAGTTCGCCGGCGCGGCGGCGGTCACAAACGCTTTTACCGGATCGTTGATTTTAAACGTAATAAGATCGGGATTCCAGGCAAAGTTACTCAAATTGAGTATGACCCGAATCGCTCGGCACACATTGCCTTGATTACCTATCTCGATGGCGAAAAAAGATATATCATCGCTCCGGTCGGATTAGAAGTTGGAAAGATGGTGATGAGCGGCGTTGACGCCGATATTTTACCGGGAAATGCTTTGCCGATTAGAAACATACCGCTTGGGACTCAGATTCATAACATCGAATTACGGCCCGGTAAAGGCGGTCAAATGGTTCGGACCGCAGGTTCGTTTGCCCAACTTGTGGCTAAGGACGGCGATTTTGCCCAGCTTAGAATGCCTTCGGGCGAAGTGCGGCGAGTACCGATGACTTGTATGGCCACGGTCGGGCAGGTCGGTAACGTCGAAAACGAAAATGTGAGCCTCGGAAAAGCCGGACGTTCACGGTGGAAAGGATTACGTCCGAAAGTTCGCGGTGTCGCGATGAACCCGGTAGATCACCCGCATGGTGGGGGTGAAGGTAAAACATCAGGTGGTCGTCATCCGGTGACGCCCTGGGGGCAACCGACTCGCGGGTATAAAACCCGTAACAACAAACGCACCGACAAGATGATTGTCCGTGATCGTAGAAAGTAAGAGATTTTGCATTTTAGATTTTGGCTTTTGGATTATAGTAAATAACAAATTCAGAAGCAAAATCGCAAGCCAAAATCATAGTAAAGAATAAGTAGAACGCGGAATGTGGGTGAGGCGAAATCCAAAATCCAAAATCCGCAATCCAAAATCGAAATATGCCACGTTCATTAAAAAAAGGACCTTTTATTGATTTAAGCGTCCAAAAAGTTATGCGGAAAATTGCCGAAGGCGGAAACAAACCGTTGGCAATTAAAACTTGGTCGCGTCGTTCAACGATTTCGCCCGATATGGTTGGTTTGACCTTCGGCGTTCATAATGGCAAACGACATATTCCGGTTTATGTGACGGAAAATATGGTCGGACACAAACTTGGAGAATTTTCTCCAACCCGCACCTACAAAGGTCATCCGGGAACCAAAGCGGAGAAAATGGCGAAGAGAAAGTAGGGAATTTATTCATTGAGCCATTGAATCATTGAATCATTTACTAATGAAACAATGAACAAATGAGTCAATCAACCAATAAAAAAATGGAAGCGATAGCAAAAACAAAAAATTTGAAAGGTTCGCCGAGAAAAGCACGACTCGTGATTGACTTGATTCGCGGACGCAATGTTTCGCAAGCCTTGGCGATTCTGAAATTTACCGATAAACGGGCGGCGGATCCGATTGAAAAAACTTTGCGCTCGGCAATTGCCAACGCTACTTATCAAGCGGAGCAGGAAAATATTGCGTTCAAACTCGGTCACACACCTCGACGAAAACCATCCGGTTAATCCCGTCCAATATTAGACGGCAGCCTACCGCGGCGGGAAATCAAACTCGACCTTGCCCTTGTCGCCGAGCACGAGG
>JANOEF010000309.1:0-3094 GCA_031413075.1 Acidobacteriota bacterium
CCGCGACCGAGCCCATTGTTTCGCGCTGCTCTTTGGTAATGACCGGCGAAGGAGCTTCTTCTAATAATTTTTGATGCCGGCGCTGAATCGAACATTCGCGCTCACCGAGATGCACAACGTTCCCATACTCATCCGCCAAAACCTGGATTTCGATATGACGCGGACGTTCAATATATCTTTCAATATAAACCGTTCCGTTCTTAAATGCCGCCAGCGCCTCGGTTTGTGCCAGTTCCAGATTGGAAGCCAAATCTGCCTCCTGACGAACAATTCGCATTCCTCGCCCGCCGCCGCCCGCCGCCGCCTTGATAATCACGGGGAAACCTATCTGCTTGACTAATTCAATGGCTTCTTCGGGACTTTCGATCGGATCCGGACTCCCGGGCAGAATCGGGACTCCGGAATCTATCATCGTTCTTCGGGCTTCAACCTTATCGCCCATCATTCCGATGACCTTTGGCGTTGGCCCGATAAATTTTATGTTGCAATCCTCGCAAACTTTGGCAAATGTCTCAGATTCAGCCAAAAACCCATAACCCGGGTGAATAGCATCAGCATTAGTAATTTCTGCCGCCGAGATAATGGCCGGGATATTCAAATAACTTTGAGCCGATGAGGCCGGTCCGATGCAAACCGCTTCGTCAGCAAAGCGAACGTGGAGCGCATCACGGTCAGCTTCGGAATGAACTGCCACCGTTTTAATGCCCATTTCTTTGCACGTCCAGATAATCCGACAGGCAATTTCGCCACGATTGGCAATCAAAATTTTCTTGATTTCGCGTTTCATTTCTGGTTCAAAATTTAAGGTTCAAAGTTCAAAGTTAGGATGATTTATTCAACCTTGAACTTTAAACCTTGAACCTTTAATTACTTCTTAATTCCAAAAAGAGGCTGCCCGTATTCGACCGGCTGCCCGTTTTCGACGTAGATTTTCACTATTTCGCCCGAAGTTTCAGCTTGTATTTCATTCATTAATTTCATTGCTTCAATTATACAAACGGTGGTGTTCTCGACCACTTTATCTCCGATCGAAACATATGAAGCTTTATCAGGAGCCGGTGATGAATAAAAAGTTCCGACAATCGGTGAAGTTATCTTAAATAAATCTTCATCCGCCGAAGCTTCCGTTTCGGCTTTCGCCCCGGGATGCGGGGTTTCAACTTTTGGCAAAGCGCTGGGCTGGACGGTGACCGCCGGTGGTGCCAGCGGTTGCACCGCTTGGACAATTTGCGGCGCCGTTATTTGTTTGCTGAGACGAACTCGAATTTTTTCGTTCTCAAACTCAAAATCAGTAAAACCATGTGCGTCAACCAGTTCCGCTAATTCGCGCAGTTCCGCCATATTCAACGAAGCGGCGTTCGGATTAGCTACCGGAGGTTGTTTCGCTGTTTTTCTTGTCGTTTCTTTTTTCGCCGATGTTCCTGATTCGCTCATCTCATCCTCTAAACTAAAAAGCAGTAACTATCAACAATTTACAGGAAAACCCTGATTCTGCCAACTGCTACTGCTTAAAATTTACTATCCTTTCGCTGCTAATTCACGAACATTATCAACCAATTCAATGACTGCCATCTCAGCATTGTCACCCTTCCGGCGACCGAGTTTGATGATGCGCGTATAACCCCCGTTACGATCTTTATAACGAGTGCCGAGTTCATCAAACAAACGCTTCACGGCCTTGACTCCGGCAGTGCGTTCCGGTCTCTCTTTGGGCTCACCTTTCTTGCCGCGAAAACGACTTATCGCTACTTTGTAGCCGGTATTTCCGGCGTGAAAAGCCTTCGAGGCTTCGCGCCGCAAATGAACGCCGTCACCGCCATTTTCAGCCTTGCAGGCCATGGTAATAACTTTTTCGATAAACGGCCGAAGTTCTTTCGCTTTCGGAACCGTAGTCACAATATAGTCATTCGGCGAATTAATTAATGATGTCGCCAAATTACGGAGCAATGAAATCCGATGCTCGGTAGTTCTGCCTAATTTACGATGTGCTTTTAAATGTCTCATAACAATAAGTGCGAGTCAGCCGTGCGGAGCCGGGAACCGGAGTTTATGTCACTCCACTGCGGCCCCTCAACTTCCAACTCATTTTAATCTATTAAATCTCTCCCGCCTGAACCTGGTATCGGATTTCCTTGCTCGTCAAAATCCATTCCGAAATCTAGTCCCATCCCGTGAAGCATATCTTTGATTTCGGTCAACGATTTTTTACCAAAGTTTTTAGTGGTTAACATATCTCTTTCGCTTCGTTTGATCAAGTCCCGAATTGAGCGAATATCAGCGTTTTTCAAACAATTATACGAACGCACCGAAAGCTCTAATTCATCTACCGAGCGATCGAGTAAATCGTTTCTGAGAAGAGGTGGTCGGGCAATATCTTCGTATTTGTATTCGTCCTCTTCTTCTTCGAAATTGATAAAGATACTCATATGGTCTTTGACGATTTTAGCCGCCAGCCCGATTGAATCTTCGGGTTTGACCGAACCATCCGTCCAGACCTCAATGGTCAATTTATCAAATTCAGTGTTTGAACCTTGGCGGGTCGCCTCCACTTGATAGTTGACCTTTCTGATCGGGGTATGAACTGAATCAATTGGAATATAACCGAGCGAGAGGTCTTCGTCGTTGTTCAATTCGGCAGAAACATAGCCTCGACCACTTTTCAAACGCATTTCGAGACTGAGGTCGCCGCCCGCACTAACCGTCGCAATGTGAACTTCCTGGTCAAGAATTTCCACGTCGCCATCATGTTCAATATCGGCACTGGTTACTTCGCCAGCCCCCTTTTTGTTGATGGTTAAAGTTTTGGCTTCTCCACTATGCAATTTAAAAGGAATTTGTTTGAGGTTCAAAATAACATCGGTCGCGTCCTCAACCACTCCTTTGATTGACGAAAATTCGTGTTCAACTCCCTCAATTTTAACGGCCGTAATTGCCGCGCCTTCGACTGATGACAAAAGGGCGCGTCTCAGGGAATTTCCGATGGTCGTGCCAAAACCACGCTCAAAAGGTTGTCAAACGGTTGCGCTACCAGCGTTCCAGAATTCACCGACACCAGATAACCGGTCGAGGGTGTCACCAAAGACTGCGTATAGGC
>JANOEF010000310.1:0-4243 GCA_031413075.1 Acidobacteriota bacterium
TAAAAAAACTTAATAGTAGCTGATTTGCAAAAATCAGCTATTTTTATCTTTAGGTTTGTTTGATGAAATCTTGATTTTGTCTAAAGTCGAGTTGATAAGATAATTCGGGAAAAACATTTCAGTTTTTTTTTAGAGCAATAAAAAACACGCAGAAAATCTCCGTGTTCAAAGTGAAATTTTTGCCTGTTACATTTATCTTTTACCTTCCAGATTAGCCCATTCGCCCGATTGGATAAAACTTGCCCAGTAAAACGGATGTTGCCGGGTAGGTTTTTTGATCATTTCGAGTTGGACCTGGCGCAGAGCCGACCCACGTCCCATGCCTTGTTTGAGGTTTTTGTAATAATCGGTCATCAATTCGCGGGTTGCGTAATCGCTGACCGACCAGAGGCTCATCACCAAGGATTCAGTTCCGGCTAAAACAAAAGCGCGGCGCAAACCATAAACCCCTTCGCCGTTTTTGACTTCGCCGACTCCCGTCTCACAAGCCGAGAGAACTACCAATTTTGTTCCCCACAGATTTAGACTTGAAGCTTCCAGCGCGGTAAAAATCCCATCATCGTTCATTCCTGTTCGTTGATTCGCACCCGCCAAGGCTAAACCTGCGCGCAATAAGGGATTTTCTATTCTAGTCGTCGGTTCATTATCTTCTAAAAAGAATCCGTGTGTTGAAATATGCAAAATTTCGGGAGCTATCACTTTTTTGAGAGCCGTTTCGGTGGCTTGTTTATCAGTCAAAAGGGTAGCTTCGGGAAAAAGTGTCTGAATCGAACGCGCTTCCTGAATCGTGCCGCCGAGTGGCGCAAAATAGGTGTCGGATAAATTTCTGGTCGCGGTGACGCTGTTCCTTTTGGAAACGGTTGCCGCCGACATTGAAACCGGTTCGCCGAAAGACGGATTTGCTACCACAACAGGTTTGCTTTTGCTCCCCCGGAGAATTTGCATTCGCAACAAATCGCGTCCGCCGGTCAGATAGGTGATCGAATAATTTTCAACCAGATAACGATTTTTTTCATCCGTTAAGGCTTCAAACGGAATCAGATTCAGATTGCCATCGGGCGAAATTAACAAATGTGTGTGATTGCCTAAAAGAGAGCGAATCGGTGACATTATTTTTTGGTCAACGGAGCGGGCCAGCGTCTGAAAATCTTTGCGTTTCGGGTCGCGTAAAACTTTCCGCCAAGCGTCAATTGCGCTGTCAATTTCTTTTACTTCTCCGAGGTCTTTAGTCTTAATTTCTCCGTGCGAAGTAATGATAAAAACCGCATAACGGGGAACTCCTAAAGATTTGGTGGAAGAAAACTCCAGTGTTTGAAGGGGAACCGGACGATAAATTACAAATTCAATTAAAACAGCACTGGTCGGGATGGCGGCTTGAACCGCATTGAGGCTGACAGGTTTGGTTGGTTCAAAAAATCCGGCACTCTGGCGGCTGATTTGGTTTTCGAGGCTTTCCTTTTGTTCTTCCAACAATATAATTTGGGTGCGGTATTCTTCGGCTGAGATTCCTTTTGGAACATTAAGGACTAATCCGCCTAATTTGGTGTTGGTTGCGCTCAACTTATCCAGCAAAATTTGGTCTTCCGGGTTAAAACGGCGGCGCAATGCCCCCAAACTATCGGACATTGCGTCCAACACCCGACCTTTGCGTTGCAGAACAGTAGTTATGGCGAGATTGGCGGCAAGCGGAGCATTGAGAGCTGTCTGAAAATGTAAAGAAAGCGTTTGATTTTCAATAATTGAACGGGTTCTCAGATAAATATATTTTTCCCGTTCAGAACCGGTGTTTAAATTAAGCGCAAGATTATATTCGATGATTTGATTAGCTTTGGTCTGAGCGGAAATTGCTTTATCAATTTCTTTCTTGGCCACATAAAGATTGGCTAAACTTGCATATATCTGTCCTAATTCGGGATGTAAAGTGCCTCGTATTTTTTCTACCAGCGCAACGGCGCGTAAATAGAGAGATTCAGCTTTCGGATAGTCGCCGTTAATTTTAGCCAGGGCGGCAAGCAGAGTGATTGAATAAGAAGCAAAAGGATGTTTTTCCGTTCCTTTTTCCAGAATCGAAAGCGAGCGTTGGCACAAAGATTCGGCTTTGGCATAATTTCCTGTGTTGCCGTAAAAAACTGCCATATTATAGAGATGTTGAGCCACCAGCGGATGGTCGGGACCATAAACTTTTTCGGTGATGGAGAGGGCACGATTGTATAACGGTTCGGCTTGCTCTTTGGTTGAAAGTCCGGCGATATTATTCAGAACTCCGGCTACTTCCGGGTGGTCGAGTCCTAAAGCCTCTTCCCGAATTTTCAAAATCTGCCGGTATAAAAGAGCCGCTTTCTGAGTATCACCTTTGATTTTACTGAGACTGGCGAGATTATTTAAGACGGAGGCAATCATCGGGTCATTCGGTTCGAGCAAATTTTGTCTCATTTTCAAAGCCCGCTCGAAAAAGGATTCGGCTTTGATATAATCTCCTAAATCTTTGTAGAGCAGTCCCAGATTATTCAGCACCGAACTGGTTGAAATTTCGTTTTTTTTGAGAATTTTTTCTTTAATTGCGAGCGACTTCAAATAATTTGCCTCAGCCTGGCTGAAATTGCCCAAATCGCTTTGAATGTTGCCGATGGCAAATAAAATTTGACTGACACCATAATCTTCTTCACCGAATTCTTTAAGAATCGTCAAGGCTTTTTCGGCTAACGGAAGGGCTTCGCGGTTATTGCCCTCCCGCCTCAGCCGGGTTGCCTCCATAAAAAATTTGGTCGCCTCCACTGTCGCGGTCTCTTTGGTCTGAGCGGAGCGCAGTTCTGAGATGTAAATTTCATAAAGACCGGAAGGCGAATTTTTATATCTGGGTTCAACTGTCAAAAAATAATTTCCGGCGGTTTGAGAGGTTATGTAAATAGAAAAAGCGCGGTCAGTGCCGGGGTCAATGTCGTAATTAGTCAATGTTTTGCCGTCTTTATCAACTTGTCGGGCGACTACCTCCGCCCCCTGCCGTTGAATCGTAATTTCAACTATTTCTTTGGCGGACAAAATGATTTGATAGGTGTGCCGTTCAGTTCCCGATATTCCGCGGGTTTGCGGGGTGCTTAGTTCAAGTGTGGTAATTTCGGACGGAGTTTGACCGTAACTGAAATGTGGAAACAGAAAAATAGACAGCAAAAGAGAAATGCCCAAGATTTTTCGGGCGAATCTTTTTAATCTCAAAACTTTTTGCCCATCCATAAACTTTTTGTCAGCTCAATAAATCTATTATTGCACAACCTTGAAAGAATAGTTGCTAATAATTTCACTGGTGCCGTCGGGTTTGACTCCCGAAACTTCCAAAGAATAAATGTTCGGTTTTAACAATCCGGCGGGGAATCTCAGCTTTAGAACTTGGCCGCTGCCGGTGGCCGCATATTTTAGTTTGCCACTTTGCCACAGAATTTGTCCGTTAGCTTGATTTTGCAAAGTCACTCGATAAAGTTTGTATTCATCTGCCTCCAATTGCAGCTGCATCGCGACAAAATCGGTTTTGGCGGGAATCGAAATCGTTGGCAGTTGATTGTTTCCGCGCAGTGACGGCGACAGAATAAATGACGCAATACTAATTTGCCGGCTTGGGGCGAGAGGTGTTTTTTGTGTCTCGGCACGCTCGTCTTTCTGAGGTTGACGGTCGGCAATCCGATTTTGCTCCTGTACTTTTTTCAACGCTTCAGCTAATTTTTCGCGTTCTGCTTGGATTTTGGCGAGTTCTTTTTCGGTTTCGGCGTTGGCAGTTTGCTGATCGGCAAGTTCCGTTTGCAGTTGTTTTTCCCGCTCTGCCAATTCGGATTGGCGCTTTAAGAGTTCATCGCGGTTGGTCTGAGTTTGACTCATTTCAGAACGAAGGCGCGAGTTTTCCCAAAAAAACCAGCCGCCGAAAAACATCAATGCGAGAGTTGCAAAGGCAAAGCCCCATTGCAGAGAAAGACGCGGAATCGTGAAAAGGTTGGCGAAAAATCCGGCTTTTTGTTCCGAATCTTCCGCAACCCTTTCCGTTACCAATTCTTTTTCCGCAAATGCTTGAAAGGATTGGGCGAATTCGACTCTTTCCCGACGCCTCGGCGAGGCAAGATAATATGAATTGAATTGTTTGAGATTGGCGCCGGAGAGTTCGCCATTGATAAACGCATCCACCAAATCTTTTTCCACCGCCTTTAATTCATCGGCAAATTCGTCATTGGTGAAACTCAGTTCATCATACAATTCCGCT
>JANOEF010000311.1:0-12604 GCA_031413075.1 Acidobacteriota bacterium
GGTGGATGACGCTTTAGTTGATTACTTACTTAAAATTGTCGCTCAAACCCGTGAAAATGAAGCGATTGAACTCGGTATCAGTCCACGCGGAACGTTAGCACTTTTCCGGGCTGCTCAGGCATTTGCTTTGATCGAAGGACGTGATTTCTGCATTGTTGATGACATCAAACGTTTGATTATCCCCTGCTTTGCCCATCGGATTATGGTTAGTTCGCGTTTCGCCAATGTGACCCGCCGAACTCATGAGGCCGAACATATCCTGCAGGAAATTTTACTTAAAACAAAAGTTCCTTTGTAAACAAACATGTATTTGCTCGTCACAGGTTCTTTGATTCCTTTAAATTTCATCTAAATCGGCATCGCTTTTGCTCCACCTAAAGATAGAATGTATCCCGCCGATATCACGGGGCTCAGCGGTGGCAGTAAAGAAAGTTGTGTTCAATTTTTTAACCTCAAAACTTTTACTTTTCGGCTCATAAATGTTTCAATAAAAGTTGGACTTAAACTTAGAATCCGTAATGCAAGAGAGCATTCGGACGGGTTATACGATGCCCCGTCTTGACACAAATGGCACGTCGAAAATATAGAAATACCGAACGGCAAATCTCAAGTTCAGAGCGTTCTTTTCAGGAATACATCTTGAACACTCCCGCGCCGCAAACCTCGCGATCCGAACTAATTCGGTTGATTCGGGGCGGCGAAGACACTTATTTAGAACTCAAAGTCAAACTTTCAAATAGTGAGCGAATCGCTCAGGGTATCACGGCTTTAGCAAATACTTCGGGCGGAGTGATTGTTTTTGGAGTCAATGACCAGTTGCGGATCGAGGGCGTGGATTACCCGGAAACGGTAAAAAAAGAATTAGTCCGAATCTGTCGCGAAGAGATTGTCCCGCCGGTCATTCCCTTGATTGATTCGATTTCGTTTGATGACGGACGCCGAATAATTGTGCTCGAAATCGAAGGGAAACGTCGTCCTTATCGAACCCGCGATGGACGTTATTTTTTACGGATCGGAGCTGAAAAACGCGAGGCAACCCGCGAAGAACTCTCACTCTGGTTAGAAGAAATGCGTCCGCTCGGGTATGAGAATGTAACAGTCATGGACGCTACCGAAAATGATATTGATGATGGTCTTTTATGGAGTTTTGCCCGGCATTTTGAGGAAGATTTTGAACAAAAGGTAAATTACAACACCCGAGAATTCTTGAAAAAAGACCTGCTTCTGGCGGTCGGGAATCTGGATGAATTTGCCCCAACCATCGCCGCTCTACTTTTATTTGGAAAAAAAGAAAAAGTGGCCAAACTGGTTCCGCGGTCAGGGCTCACTCTGACACGTTACGCCGGCGAAACGATAAATTCACAAATTGTGGAAAAAGCTGAAATAGAGGGTAATTTGTTGACGCTTTACGAATCGTCAATGCGGTTCATTAAACTTTACGTTGATTTGAGCCGGGAAAAATCTATAAAACTAAATTACAACGGAAATTCTCCGGTTCAAGCGAGGGCCAATTACAAATTTGACGTCATCAGCGAAGCCGTGGCAAATGCTTTAATTCACCGTGATCTAGCACTACGCGAACCCGGGACAAAAATTAAAATTTTTGACAGTTTTATCGAAATCTCAAATCCTCGTCGGACTAACGGATTTGTCCCGCCTGCTTCGCGGGCTATTCGTTACGGCATTACCCAAAGACTCAATCCGCAAATAGCTTCGATATTTTCGAGCGAAGCTTACGAAGCCGAACACTCCAATATCGGATTGCCAAAACTTATTCATCAAGCACGGGAGTTTTCCGGTAAACGCCCCGAAATTTATACTTCAAACGATGAGTTTAAGTTAAAAATATTCGGAATTGTTTAACTCATCTTCCGCAGAATCATTAAATATACAGGAGAGCCCAAAAATCAAAACTGTGTAACATCAGTTGTATAATTAAAAAATAACTACCTTTTGAAAATCAAGAAGACCATGCGGTTTTCGGTCTTTCTTAATTTTACATTTTGCATTTTTAATTTTGCATTACTGTTGAACTAAGGCAAATACATCATTGGAATCGGAACATTTTTATCTATTTTGGAGTTAAACCAGGACATATTACGAACAACCGGTGCGCCAAAAGCCGGATCATTGACATATAACGTATCGTCTTCGTCCACGCCTGTAATAACTACTATATGATTGACTCCGTTCCATTTTCCGGCCGCCCAAATCGGGCCGTAGGAAGCTAAATTGTCGTCAATAAATCTCCAACTGAAAGATTGATTAACCTGAGGCAGAGTCTCGAGACCAATATCATGAGCTAAGTTAATAAATTCTTCGGCTCCGATCCCCTGATTGTTTTCATACTCATCAGGTAATGGATTAATACATGCCGATTTTCGATAGCCATAGAGCATGCGGGCAGAGGAGTGCCAACAATTCATTTGTCTTTCCTGCATAATATGCATAACATCCAGTCTCATTTTTTAGTCTCCTTTATTGTTAGTTTCCCTTTTTCTTGTCATTATCCTTGTCATTCGGAGCCGTAAAAAAAGGGCGATGTTGAATCACATATTCTTTTTCCTCAAAAATGCCATCCCCGTTAATATCAACTTTGACTTCCAGCTTATATTTTTTACCATCACGAGGTTTTTCCCCAGCGTCATAAGCCAGACTGTATTGGTTTCGCAGGAGTCCATTGATGGATTGGAGAATATTTGGAATCTCGCCTTCAAAAGTCATCGGAAAATGTTGTCCGCCGGACTCTTTGGCGATCGTGTTCATGGCGTTTTGGGCCTGTAAAAACGTTAATCTGCCGGGCGAGCCGTCAATTCCGTCAACTGCCCCGAGCTGGCCTTCGTAAAGTTTGTAAAAAAGATTTCCGGTGCTGATGATGTAGATCGGAATGCCGGAGGTTTGAACAACTTTTCGCGCCTGGTCATAGTTTATCTTACTGAAAGTATCAATCCCGGAGGCGACTAAAATAATCGCTCTGCGCTTGGACTGAATCGCAACCATTCCGGAGTAATCAGCTTTTTCTTCACGCGAATTATCTAAAACCACCGAATCTCCTTTTCCTCCAACTAAGGCGAATTTTATCGCGTCGTAAAGATTATTTTCCCGAAAAGCGGGATTATTACGGAGCAGGAGATCAACTGTTTGATTGAGACGATTAGGATCATTAGTGAAATCTGTGATTGGCGTTGGGCGAATGTCAAAAGCAATGACTGACGCATAATCATCCGGAGCTTTGATAAATCTCGAAAGGAAATATGCAACCGGACGGATAACTTCGAGCTTACCGGCTTCTTGCCCGCGACTCGCGTAATAGCCGAAAATTTCAGACCATTTACTGTATTCGACCACTAAAGAAACAGTTATCGGAGCTTCAGGTGTCGCAAAATTGGAAATATCCTGTTTGACTCCATTTTCAAAAATTGCAAAGTTATTCTTTTTCAACCCGGTGATGATTTGTCCGGATTTTTTGTGATAAACGACTGCATCAACATTGACGAGTTTGGTCTCAATTTTCAAAACCTCATCATCTTTGACCGCATTTTTTTCTTCTTCGAGACGTTTTTTCTCTTCGGCCTCCCGCTTTAATTCCTCTTCTGTTTTGGGAACGGGGCGCTGATTTTTCTTTCCGTCATTTTTGGGATTATCCGGTCTTTGGGGGCGAGATTGCGAAAGGGCATTAGTTTCCATTCCGAATAAAAAAGTAACGGACAAGAAGATCATGCCCGCCAGACGATTAAAATTTGATATTTGCATATTGATTCTTTTCGAGAACGTTTATTCCTTAGATTCAGATTTTCGTTCTTTAGTTGGAATAATGCAAATATTTCAGTCAGTAAAAAATAAAAAGAAACATTAAAGGACAGATGAAACCAGTTAACCTTCTGACTGCACAAGAGTTTAACCTGGCCAACCCGGCTAAATGATGAGCCGGGTTTTACCAATTGCCTTTTAATTAAAGTTTAATTTCCGTTATTGGTGAGTGGGTCAATTTCGACTACCACATCAAAGGAGCCTGAGTTGTCGTCTAAATTGCCTTCATTGACCCCCAAAAACAGGGCACCATCGCGAGTTGCAACAAATTCATAGGATCCGCCAACGAAAATAAAATCGTTATTGTCATCGCCGATGACAGCAATTAAACCGCCAGTGGCTTTATCTTTGAGTAATTTTTCGCTGTCCGGAATCGAGGCAATTCCGGAAGGGGTCGAATATCGGCCATTTCCGAGTGCAATCCGGCCGGTTCCGCTGATGCGGATCCGTTGCCCTTTTTTGACAACCCAACCCGTGTTAGTCCAACCATTCGAGGTATTATCAGCTAATACTTTGGCATTTATTTGAATCGCCGCAGAGCGAGTGTTGTTGGATTTTGACGAAACCGGAATGGTTTCAGTATCTTCGGTTTTGGGAGGAGTTTGATTCCCGCCGACTACTTTGACATTCGGATTTGAATTGTTTGAAGGGTTTGTTGCCACCGGGCTTTGAGTTGGCTGCGGAGACGGCTGGACAGCAATTTTTGTCGGATTTGAACTTGAGTCAAACTCAATATTGGCAATCTCGTCAGCATAAAAAGTCATTTGACGTTGGCGCGAGCCTTCGCCGATCATAATAACAAATTGTCCATCTTTGAAACCGATGACCCGACCTTTGACAATGCTTCCGTCTTTTAGTCGAACTGTGTCAGCAAAAGCTAAAAGTCCGAGACTCAACAGAATTACAAATGCAAAACTCACACGAACAAACTTGGATTTTAGAAACATATCTCCTCCGGCAGAATTTTATTGGAAAGAAACTAATTTTTGACAGGTAGCAAAAAAAGCTACTCGATAGATGAATAAAACGGCTGTTAGGGTTGCAGAAATTTGCTCGATGCAAATTTGTTTCAGATTATACACAACTTTGTGAAAGTTGTGAATTAAGAAATGAAACCTTACGATTTTTTTTACAGTATGGTAAATTATTATGTTTCAAACATTAATTTTGCCAAAGCGATTTTGTAAAAATAATTTAAAAATCAATCAGGCTCTGTCACATTAACTATACAAATAATTTTTTCTGGATAGTTTCGACAAACTGGCAAATATAAGATGATAAACACTTTTTGTGCTTTAATTGGACATTTTTATACTTTTTCGTTTTCTTTTCCTTTATGAAAATTGTTTTAGTCGAAGATCAGCCGAATTCTCCAGAAAAGACATTTCAACAAGATATGATCAGTATCGGTCGTGATGCCGAAGAGTGTCAGATAGTATTTTCGCGGGATAAATACCCGATGGTTTCACGACATCATGCTGAAATTCGTCACCAACCTGATGGTTGGGTTTTGATGGACAAAAATTCAACCTACGGAACTTTTCTTAACAAACGAAAGATAACTAAATCGGAATTGATTCAGGTTGGAAGCACAATACAGATCGGGGCTGAAGGTCCGAGCCTGATTGTTATTTGGCTCGAAACCGGCGGGATCAGTGTTCCTACCAACAAACCAGTCGTTCCTCCAGTTGAATCGCAAAAAAAGATTCCGACTTTTATTCCGTCAAAAGAAATTCAAGTCCCCTCTGAGATTCCTTCTCTGCCGCCAATTTCAGGTGTGGTGCCGGCACCTGTCTCAATTCAACCGGATCCGACGGTCAAATTTGAGTTGGTGGGGAAAGCAGGGGTTACTTTTCAGATGAACAAAGACCAGCTGTGGGTCGGACGAGACCCGGGTTGCGAGGTTGTCTTAGACTCCAATTTAGCCATGGTTTCTCGTCGTCATGCACAAATTGTCAGGCACAACGGACAAATTTCTGTAATTGACAATAAAAGTTTTAATGGAACATTGGTCAACGGCCAGCGGATTTCTTCACCCACTCCGCTTAATAATAGTGATGAGATTCAATTTGGGACAGGTGGTCCGGTTTTGCGCTTAAACCAACCTCAAAAGATTGCTCTAAAAGATGCAAAACTTGCCGGTCAGCGGGCAGTTCCCGAGGATCAAAAGGCGATTTTGCCGCAGTCGCAGATGGTAGATGCTCCAAAAACGATGCTGATCAGCGATCTCCAATCAGCAAAATCTGCAAAATCAACCGAAAGTTCAACCGAATTTCAACTTTTGATGTCGCTGGCTTTTGGCACTAAGACCCAACTCAACATCGGACGAGCACAAAACAGCGATATTAAACTTGAGGGTTTGCAAATATCAAATCTTCACGCTCGGTTAGTGAAAAACAGCAGCGGCATTTTGATCGAGGATCTCAATTCCACCAATGGGGTTTATTTGAACGGAGAACGGGTTTCGCGGCAATTGATGACGGCGGATGATTCAGTTCAAATCGGTTCATTCCAAATCCGGATAGATTTGCAGGGCACCATCGGAGTTTTTGATACCCGGGCCAAAACACGAATAGATTGTGTCAAAATTACAAAAGAAGTTAAAAATCGGTCGGGCGGCGGAACTCTCCGGTTGTTAGATGAGGTTTCGCTATCTATTCAGCCAAATGAGTTTATCGGATTGTTGGGGCCATCCGGAGCCGGGAAGTCAACTCTCATGGATGCTCTGAACGGAATGAGGCCGGCTAGCGGCGGAAGTGTTCGGATCAATAACCTTGATCTCTATCAGCACCTGGATTCGCTCAAACAGGCCATCGGTTATGTCCCCCAGGACGATATTATTCATCGTGAATTGACGGTGTACCGGACGCTTTATTATGTGGCTAAACTTCGTTTGTCAGGCGACGTTTCAAGCAAAGAAATTGACCAAATTATTAACGAAGTGCTGGATGTGACAGGACTGACCGAGCGCCGCGACGTTTCGGTGGCACAACTCTCGGGCGGACAACGCAAAAGGGTTTCCATTGCGGTCGAATTGATCACCAAGCCTTCGATAATTTATTTAGATGAGCCAACTTCGGGACTTGACCCCGGAACCGAAGAAAAAATAATGAAACTCTTTCGGCAAATAGCCGAATCCGGTCGCACCGTGATTTTGACGACCCATGCCATGGAAAACGTCAAATTGTTCGACAAAATTGTCGTTTTGATGCGGGGCAAGCTCGTTTTTTACGGCAAACCTGAAGAAGCTCTGGCGCACGTCGGAGCCAAGAGTTTTAAGGAACTTTACGACAAACTGGAAGAACAGGTTGAAGTCGAGGTTAAAAAATCGGGGGAAACTCAACGAACCGCAGTGACGGAGCAGGTAGCCGAGAATTGGAAACAACAATTTACTAAAACACCGCAATATAAGAAAAATGTTTATGAACCTCTTAAACAAATTGCCGATCAACAATCGGCCGGCGTCCATAAAAAAAGGCGATTAGGTGTATTGGGGGCTCTTAAGCAATGGATCACCCTTTCGAGACGGTACTGGGAAGTGCTTTTTCGCGACAAACTCAATTTGTTTATTCTTTTTGCGCAGGCTCCGATCATTGCTCTCCTGACTTTTTTGGTGATGGACAATAAACAACCGCGTGATTTTGCCTATTTTGTTCTGGCAATCGTCTCGGTTTGGTTTGGGATTTCAGTTTCATCCCGAGAAATTATTCGTGAACGTCCGGTTTATCAACGTGAACGGATGGTCAATCTTGGACTTTTGCCTTATCTTGGCTCAAAATTATTGGTTTTGGGCATCATTGTTGGAATTCAATGCCTGATGTTATTTATTCCGCTTAAACTGTTTCATTTGGCCGGTTTGATGAAAATGCCGGGTGACTTTTTGGGGGCACCTCAGATTTGGGCCATGCTGCTTACAGCCGGTGTCGGAATTGCGTTAGGGCTTTTGATTTCAGCCCTGGTCAAGACTTCTGAAATGGCAACCAGTCTGGTTCCCTTAATTTTGATTCCGCAAATATTATTTTCGGGGCTGGTCGGGGTCCCGACCGGGGTTTCCAGAGTGGTTGGATTGACGATGCCGGCGACCTGGTCATTCGATACCATGAAGCGTTTTTCCGGGCTTGATACACTGCAAGAAGAAGGCTCTAATCTAAAGGATAAAACAGAAGGTCTGGGACTCTATAAATTTATTGAAAAAGAAAATGACAAAGTTATCAAAGATGCTTCAACCAAAATTGATGAATATAAAAAAGAGATCGAAGACAACTTCCGGAGTAATCCTACCGGGAGCCTCAAAGATCCGCCCAAACCGGGTGAAGCAGTCAAAATACCTGAAGATTTAAGCGGTTACATCAATTTTTTACACCCCTGGATGCACGAGATTGTGAATCAACTGGTTTTGATGATAATGTTTTATATGTTGCTGATTGCAACGTTAATAATAATGCGTTGGCAGGATATTGGCTAGAGGTAAATAGTTATGAAAGTTTTTTATTTCAAAAGCATCTTTTTGATTGTGGTTTTATGTTTTTCCATGACGGGTCTGATTGGATGTTCAAATGCCTCGGCGACTAAACTTGAACCGCCGGCAGGTGGTTATCCTCCTGCTCCGCCAAATTTGATGCAGGCCACACTCAAAAAAATGGATGAAACTCCTTTTAAGCTCGAAGATTACAAAGGTAAAGTCATTCTAGTAAACGTTTGGGCGACCTGGTGCGGTCCCTGCCGACAGGAAATTCCCGAGCTGATAGATCTCCAAAATTCTCATCAAAGTAAAGGGTTTGAAATAATCGGGCTTAATTTAGATTCTTCCGAAGATTCTAATGAGATCAAAACCTTTGAAAAAGAGATGAAAATAAATTACTTGATCGCCAGAGGTGAAGAAAAACTTTTCGGCGAGTTTGAAAAGGTCAGCCAGCGTCCGGCGATTCCGCAAAGTTTCCTGATCAATCGTGATGGAAAATTAATGGGAGTATTCGTCGGCGGCGGCAAGGCTTTGAAAAGATTGATTGAAAGTGTAAATAAAGTAATGGCCGAGTAATATTTTCCGCTCCTAATCATTTTGGGGAATTGGTTGAAAACAGTGATTCTCAACCAATTCCCCAAAAAAATATAAGAAATCAGCGGTTTTAGTCTTTTATAGAGGCTATGAAGAAACCTAAATCGCAGTTGCCATCCGTTGCGATCGTCATCGTCACCTGGAACAGCGAAAAAGACATTGCCGGTTGCCTGCAACCCTTGATTGATTTACCCGAAAACTGGGAGATTTGGGTTTCCGATAACGATTCACAAGATAAAACTGTTTCGCTTATCAATCACAATTTCCCACGGGTCAAAATTCTCGAAAACAAAGAAAATTTAGGGTTTGCCAAAGGCTGTAATCGGGTCATTGAACGGGTTACCGCCGATTATATTCTGCTCCTTAATCCCGATACTCTCGGAGAGGTTAAATCATTCTGCGGCGTGTTGGAGGCGGCCGTAAATGAACCAAAACTTGGTGCTTTGAGTATCAAAGTTTTTTCGGACAAGGGCGAACAATTGACCAGTTGTTTTCCTTTTCCGAGTCTTTGGAAAAATGCGGTTGATAATCTTGGTTTTCATCGTTTTTTTCGACGGAAATGGTTGGAAAATAACCTCTTTGACAATTATTTTGACCATGAGACGGTCAAACGAGTTGATTGGACGGCCGGTTGTTTCATTCTCATTCCGCGCCGGGTTCTGACAGAGATCGGGAATCTTCCGGAAGATTACTTTGTCTTTGGTGAGGACATTGACCTCTGTTACAAAATTTGGAAAGCGGGTTATGAAGTGATATTTAACCCGAACTTCGGCATCATTCACAAAGGGAGTCAGAGTGTCAGCCAATTGCCGTCAAATTGGCGGATTGAGAGGACTCTCGTCAGTAAATACGCTTTTTGTTTCAAATATTACGGAGGGTTCAAAGGGCGCTTTATTCAGCTTTCGGATTACCTCGGTTATTTAGTCGGCTCGCTCTGGTTAGCTTTTAGAAAACCCGATGCCCCTCAACGCACGGAATGGAAAGTTTATCGAAAAGTGGTCGGCAAATCCCTCAGGATGAGCTCTCAAAAAATGTTGGATTTGTTAAATAATCGGCTTGATTAAAAATATAAATTTGAACTTAAAAAAAACTTTTTCATTTAATTTTTTGGTCAGGAAATTTCTGTGGCATAAACCAAATTTAAAAATTGATTTTTACCGTCCGAGAAATCGGTGGTTCCAATATTTGTCATCCCGATTTTTTGATAAAATTGCTGGGCGGCAATGTTTTTATCCCAAACTCCGAGCCAGAGCATCTCGTAACCTTTTGCTTTCCCGACCGCCAAACATTTGTCCATCAACATTTTACCCAGATTTTTGCCCTTAACTTTTTCTAAAAGGTAAATTCTTTGGACTTCAATAGCATTTTTACCTTTGAGACACTCAATCTTTTTCCCTTCGCGTAATTTTGCATACCCGACAGCTTTATCATTTACTTCAAGGATTAAAAAAGTTGAATTTGGATCATTTAATTCAGCCGTGATTTGCTCTAAATTAAAGAAGTTGACGCAATATTCTGCCAAATCCGCCGACGGGTCAATTTCAAAATAGGCTTCGTAGCAGGTAGTTAGTCCCAAAACGGATATGATTTGAACATCTGAAATAATCGCGGGTCGAAGGGAAATATTCATAGTCGAAAGTTAATAAGTCAGCTCATTAATTTCTATATTTTAGGCAGAAAGTCAAAAGTTATCAATTTATTCCAGCAAGGATGGCTATCTGTCGGAAAATCAATTCAAATTAAGTTCGCTTGATTTTGCGAAAAGGGCAAAATTTGTCATACTTTGAGGTTTGAAATATGAACTTAATTGAAGGCCGAATACCATCCCTCGACGGGTTACGAACAATTTCCGTGACGTTGGTTGTCATCGCACATTTTCTTTACACAGTGGGTTACAGCGATTATTTAAATCTGGGAATTTTGGGAGTTCGTTTTTTCTTTGTCATCTCAGGTTTTCTGATTACCGGTTTATTACTCAAAGAATTCAATAAAACCCGGTCAATTTCATTAACCAAATTTTATTTTCGCCGGACCCTGCGAATTTTTCCGCCCTATTATTTTTATCTGCTCGTGTTATTTATCGCCACTAAATTTGGATTGTTTGATGTTCCCGGCAAAAGTTTTATCGCTCCCGTCACTTATACCAGCAATTATTTTGCCTCAGAATATTGGGAATTGCTCCACACCTGGTCGTTGTCAGTCGAAGAGCAATTTTATTTGATCTACCCCTTTATTTTGCTTGTGTTGGGAAGACACAAAATTGTCTGGGTCTTAGGCGCTTTAATTCTTTTATGCCCGTTTTTGCGCCTCATTGATTTTCAGATTTTCGATCAAAGTCAAAAGATGTGGATCTATTATGGTTTCCATGCCAATGCTGATGGATTAGCGACAGGTTGTCTGTTAGCAATATTTTATCAACAATTACAAAAATCCCGATGGTATCAAAAGCTTCTGGAGACCAGGTTGTTTTTTCTCATCCCAATTTTTTTGATCTGGTTAAACTCCCAAATTGATCCACGGCAATTTTATCTCGGAGTAGTTTTTACACTTAGTAATTTACTGATCGTGCTCTGTCTTGATTGGGCAATTACCAATTATCAAAATTGGTTTGGAATTTTTTTGAATTCCCGACCAATGACCCAAATAGGGGTGATGAGTTATTCGATCTATCTGTGGCAGCAGCCGTTTCTGAAAACTACCGATCCGCAGTGGTTTAATTATTTTCCTTATAATTTTATTGGAATCGCCCTTTTTAGTACTTTTTCGTATTACTTGGTAGAAAAGTTCTGGTTGGGTCAACGGCAAAAGATCGAAAATAGATGGTTTACAGCGAAATCTAACTGAATTAAGCACCAATGCACAATTTACAATGGACAATGGACAATAAATAAAACCCTAAACCCAAAGTTACTCAACTATTTGCACACTTTTCTTGAGTTTCAATAGGTCGCAAAATTTTTGCTGACCTGCTTAATTAACCTGAGTTCAGGATCAGAATTATTTGCCGAGCTGGAAGAATAAAAATGCGGAAAGGAAGAAATTAATTTGGAATACAAAATTTTATCAATTTTTGCTTTAATTTCCGTGTGTTCCGCGAGTTCCGCGGGCATCTTTTTCTTAACCAAAACTGAGGTTGATTAAGTTTTTGAGAGATAATCAAGGGCTTCCCGAAGCGAGATGACATCAGCATATTTAGCGTCCAAATCAAATAAATTTGCCTCGTGAGCGGCCTCAGATCTGTCTCCGACACATTCGATGACGACATTGGTCAAAAAACCGTGCTGGCACGAATCTACCGCCGACGCCCGCACACAACCCGAGGTCGTACAGCCTGTAACTATCAATGTATCAACCTTTTGAGATGACAACGAAGAGGCCAGTGCGGTTCCAAAAAATGCAGAGGCATATTGTTTAGTCCAAACAACCTCGCCCCTCATTGGGGACAGGCGGTCGTCAATTTCAATCCACTCGGAACCAAATTTCAAATGTGCCAGACTCGGAACTTTTTTGACAAAAACTCCGGCCGAAACCAGAGCTTCATCATAGGCGGTGGTTGTAAAATGAACCGGCAAATTTTTAGCCCGAAATTGCTGGAGGATCTCCCGTGTCGCTTCAACTTCATGATCCAGATTTGAGCCGAGCGGACAATTTGTGTCAGTAAACCCCTTGATAAAATCAATTATCAGCAAAGCCGGTCTCTCGCCAAAACCGACCCGCGAGCCAAATCCGCGGTTTTTA
>JANOEF010000312.1:0-2990 GCA_031413075.1 Acidobacteriota bacterium
AAAGAACCAGCGACCCCGTGGCCGAAATTAACAAAGTCGGAGTGACCATTGCCGTCAAAAATTCAATCGTCGAGCTGAGCGCATTTGGATTGACGTTTATTAAATCGCCTGAGAACATATTGACTTTATTCTAACTCAAAGCATCTTTGACCGTAAGAGCAAATATCGGTTTGTTAACTATTTATTTATTATACGAACTTGCACCTGTGTGACTTTGGGTTAAAATTTGTGTCTATGGAAAAAGGAACAGTGAAGATCTTAACCCATCCAAGTTCGGTGCTTAAGAACAATCCCGGAGGCGATTCTGACGAACGCGAACTCTGCGTCTATCTTCCTCCCAATTATGACGGTCAAAAACGATTTCCGGTAGTTTATTGTCTGACGGGTTTCACGGGTCGCGGAAAAATGTTGCTCAATGATTCTGCTTTTACCCCAAATTTAGCCGAGCGCATGGATAAGTTAATTGACCAAAAAACTATCAAACCGATGATTGCAGTAATGCCCGACTGTCTTACTTATTATGGCGGCTCACAATATATAAACTCAACTGCCACAGGTGATTACGAAGATTATTTGACCACTGAAATCGTCAATCTGGTTGACCAAAATCTGTGCACTATTCCCAATAAAAATGCCCGGGCGGTGATGGGCAAATCATCCGGCGGCTATGGGGCTTTGATCTGCGGAATGCGTCACGCCGACACCTTCGGTTTGATTTGCTCGACCAGTGGTGATTGTTATTTTGAAATGTGTTATCTGCCGGATTTCCCTAAGGCTTTTCGCGCTATCAAAGGAAATCCGCGCAAGCTGGTCGAAAAATTCTGGAACGAAAATGAGAAGAAAAGCAAACACGACTTTGACGGTCTGAATATTATTGGGATGTCGGCCTGTTATTCGCCAAAAGGCCCAAAGTTTGAGTTACCTTTTAATTTACAGACCGGTGAATTACGTCAGGAAATCTGGAAAGAATGGCTGGCCCATGACCCGGTCAGATTGGTTGAAAAACACACCGAAAATCTCAAATCATTAAATTTATTGTTCATTGATGCCGGGAGAAGCGATGAATTTGCCCTCGACATCGGGGCCAGAGTCTTGTGTCAACGGTTGAAAAACTATCACATTCCCCACCTGCACGAAGAATTTGACGACGGACATTTTAATATTTCGTATCGCACTAATCGCAGTTTAGAACTGATTTCTGAAAGGATAAAAACTGATGAATAAACCTAAGTCCTTTACTTCGGCCTTGCTCGGGGCGGCTTTTTTGATGGCGACCTCTGCGGTTGGCCCGGGTTTTTTGACCCAAACGACGGTTTTTACTCAGCAGCTTCTGGCAAGTTTCGGCTTTGTTATTCTGTTATCAGTAATTTTGGATATTTTTGCCCAGTTAAATGTTTGGCGGGTTTTGGTAGTTAGTGAAAAACACGCCCAGGATGTGGCAAATGAAACGATACCCGGGAGCGGTTATGTTTTGGCGTTGCTGATAGTTTTCGGCGGTTTAGCTTTTAATATTGGTAATATTGCCGGATGCGGACTCGGCATGAATGTCTTGTTTGGCATCTCAACCGAAACCGGGGCGTTAATTTCCGCGCTGTTTGCCATTATTATTTTCCTGATAAAAGAGTTTGGCAAAGCCTTGGATTGGTTTGCTAAAATTCTCGGCTTGGTAATGATCGCCTTGATAATTTATGTCGTCATCAAATCGGAACCACCGCTGGCTGAGGCTGTCCAACGCACATTTTGGCCGACGACCTTTGATCCGTTAGCGACTGTTACGCTGGTTGGCGGAACAGTTGGCGGATATATTACTTTTGCCGGAGGACATCGCCTTTTGGACGCCGGGATTCGGGGAAAAGAACATCTTGGCGAAGCTAATCGCGGTGCGGTAACCGGAATATTATTAACGGCCATCATTCGTTTTGCGCTTTTTTTGGCTTCGTTAGGTGTGGTCTCTTTGGGATTAGAAATAGCAAAAGATAATCCGCCGGCTTCGGTCTTTCAATTAGCGGCCGGCCAGTTTGGATTCAAAATATTCGGCGTCGTCATGTGGTGCGCGGCCATTACTTCGGTGGTCGGGGCGGCTTATACTTCTGTTTCATTTATCAAAACATTCGATAAACGAATCGAAACTTACAATAATCTGGTGATCGTCGGGTTTATCATTTTTTCGACTTTGATTTTTTGGTTGGTTGGCAGACCGGTTTTAGTTTTAGTTTGGGCAGGGACGTTAAACGGCTTTATTCTACCGGTTGCCCTGGGTTTGATATTATTGGCTTCGACCAAAAGAAAAATTGTCGGGGATTATCAGCATCCCCTGTGGTTACGGGTTTGCGGGTGGCTGGTGGTAATGGTGATGGCGGTATTGAGTTTTTACACGCTCTGGAAGGAGGTTGAAAAATTTTGGCAGTAGTTTTATTTTTACCTGCGGGGTTTTCGACGTTTTCGATTGATAATGGTCGGATTAAGATAAACAACCTCAGATGGCGCATCCTCGTCCTCGAAGCTGTCATCATGAGAACTTTTTAAACCGCTAAAGAAAAAAACCATCCGAGCACCGCATATCAAGGAAATTGAACTTAAAATTGAAGCAAGGCCCAAATCAACAGCGGGCACCAACCAATTGAGGAACCAGCCTCCGGACAAGCTCACTAACAAAACAAAAACAGCAGTAACAACAATTATTATAATGTAACCCAATAGGATTTTGATTATTTTAAACATATTTGTCGAATGCCTGACCTAATCTCCTCCTCCACCGCCACACCCGCCGCCGCCGGAAGAACCGCCCGAATCTCCCCCGGAACAACTCGACCCGGCTGAATCAGTGGAATCACTACTACTCGAAGCGTCTGATTCGGTTTGATAATCCCAGGCATCATCGGAAGAAGTTTGCGAGGTGTCAAGAATACTGTAACTCGAAAAATGATGTCGGTTTGAGTTTCGCCCGCCTTGTCTGTGCCTCAGAACGGAGAACAGAATCAGGGTAAAAA
>JANOEF010000313.1:0-2798 GCA_031413075.1 Acidobacteriota bacterium
GCAAAACCCCGGTCGGTTTGTCAATAAAGATACGAATAATCGGGCTTTTAACCGAGCCGACAACTTCTGCTCTGACCAGTTCCAGATTGTTTTTATCCGTCACTCGCCCTGCAATTTCAGTCATTCGTCCTGTCAATAAACTCTTGTCCATTCGCCTACCGTCCAAAATAAAAAGTGGGCGCGAACCCACCGAGAAGTTTCTACGACTCGTAGAAAACGAATATCATACACGATTATTTAAGCAGACACAAGCTAATCGGATAGTCTTCAGCAATTCTCGGTAAAAGAAAAAACCGGCTAAAAACCGAAAAAAATAGAAATAGTTTTTGCGGTTAGTTATTCTATAAGGTATGAGACCTTTAGTAAAATTGACATTTGAAGCGATGATGAGTCGGTTGCGAGTCCGGTTTAACGGATTGCAACGAATTGAGGCAAACAGAACTTACAATTACGATTTGAGTGATATTTTGATGAGCGGGGTGGCGATGTTCTTTTTTCAAGACCCGTCATTATTAGCCTTTCAGGAGCGGTTGCTGAGGAAACATGAGCGATGTAATTTACAGACGATGTTTGGAGTCAAAGCAATTCCGAAAGATTCGCAGATGAGAGAGCGACTGGATGAAGTGGAGTTGGAAGGAGTGCGGAAAGTGCTCCCCGAACTCTTTGAGCAAATGCGACGAACGGGGTGGGTTAGTGAATGGCGCAATGAACTCAGTGAAGGTCGGAATAAAGGCTTATATTATCTATGTGCGTTTGATGGGAGTGATTATTACAGTTCCGAAAAGATCAGATGTGAGAAATGTTTGGAGCGGACAAACCGGTCGGGAGAGATAAATTATCGGCACACGGTGGTGGCGGGGACGTTGGTCAAGCAAGGCAAAAGGGAGATTTTACCGTTGGATGCGGAGATTTGCCAACCGCAGGATGGGCACGAGAAGCAAGATTGTGAAAGTGAGGCGGGGAAAAGATTACTCCGAAGAATCAGAAGCGAGCATCCGCATTTAGGCTTAATAGTGACGGGAGATGATTTGTATTCGAGGGTTCCGTTTGTTGAAGAATGTCAAAAGGCGCGGGCGCATTATGTGTTAGTGGCGAAACCGGAGTCGCACCAAGAGTTATTTGAATGGGTCGAAGAACTGGAGCAAATGAAAGAGATTGAAGAAGTGGAGTGGGAAGAAGGGCCGGCGTGTCGGCGGAAATCTTATCGAGCGCGAATCGTGAAGGAAGTTCCGTTGCGGGCGGACGGGAAAGTCTGGGTGACATATGTCGAGGTGTGGGAATGGAATAAAGCAGGAAAGCAGGTTTATCACAATGGATTTGTGACGGATCTGGAAGTAACAAAAGGGAATGTCCGAGAGATCATCGGGATGGGACGAGCGAAATGGAAGATCGAAAACGAGCAGTTTAATATTCAAAAGAATCACGGGTATCATTTAGAGCATAATTATGGGCACGGGGAGAAGAATTTGAGTGGAGTCTTTTACTATTTGAATTTAATCGCCTATCTGATGCACATCATTTTGGAAAAGGGAGATCGGGAATTTCAAAAGGCGCGGGCGACAGTAGGAAGCCGGAAGCGGTTTTGGGAAGAGATGAAAACCTTAATGAGAAGGCTCTTGTGGGAAAGTTGGCAGCACTTGATGGAGTTTGTGGGAAATGAAGAGGATTACTCAACAGGATAGAAAAGGGAGACTCAGGCTGAAGTCAACCAGCGAAGCAGCCCACCCAGAAACCAAACAAGGAAAAATGAAAGGAGGATAAAAAAGTAACAGACCCCAAAACAAACAAAAGACCAAGAGGATAATTGGTCAAGGGGTTAAGGTTTGTTGAAGGTTGGAAAAGTCATATTTGTTCCTTTGTCACCGAGAATAGCTGGATAGTCTTTCATAGTCTTTCCGGCAAAGGCGTACCTCAACGCGAAGATTCGTCATCCTATTCATTGATAAGCCCATCGCAACTTACCAATTTCATCGGTTCGAGCCCGACTGCCCCCTAACCGGCATCCTTTTTGGCAAGATTAAAGGCTGTTTCCAATTCGGCAAATTTATTTTCTGCTTTCTTGAGATTTTCTTTTGAGGCATCTTTGGCGAAAGTTTGTAAAACTGTCACAAATTCGCGGGCTGTGGCGGCACAGATCGAGGCATTTTCGCTGGCAATGGTTTCTACGCCGCCGCCGCTCAGAGTTTTGGCTTTTTTAGCTTCGGCAATGCCCCAATGAGTAATCCGGACATAATCGGCTTTGCGGTCTTCGGCAATCCAGCCCTCTTGGCTCAGATGCTCAAAAATCCTGGAGTAATTACCCAAAAACCCTACTTTTTTAACTAAATCCTTGAAATCAACCGCTTTTGAATCTTTGCCTTCGGTGACTTCAAAAAGTTTGATCATTACTTCTTGATAAACGTCCATAGCTTAAGTATTTGAACTGATAGTTGATTTTTTTTCAACTGCTAATTTATCAAAGGCTAATTTCGCCGCTCCCAAAATCCCTGCGTCATCATCTAAAACAGCTCTTACAAATTTGGCGCTGAGACGTGGCTCACGATAAGTTCGCTGCTCAATTTGCTCTTGTAAGTGCGGCATAAATAAATCCCAGCCAGCGGCCGCTCCTCCGCCGATAACAATCACTTCGGGATTTAAAACGTTTATCAACCCGCCCAAAGCGATGCCGAGATAAAAACCTTGTCGGCGAAAAACTTCGAGCGCCAACTCATCACCCGTCAATCCGGCTTCATAAACATCTTTTGAAGTTAAACGGGTTTTATGTTGCAACTCGGATTTTGGATATTGAGAAGCCAGCT
>JANOEF010000314.1:0-9279 GCA_031413075.1 Acidobacteriota bacterium
CTTTTACTTTTTAGCTGGTTTAGCCTTTTCTGAGTTCGGTCAAAACCTGTTTGGCCACCGCTTTGAGCGTGTCAAAAACGCCATCACCTTTGGAAGCAACGGCTTCATAGACCGGTTCGCTTTTGCGCTGGAGTTCATCGGTCAATTCATCAACCGAGATAACATTTGGCAAATCCCGTTTATTTAGTTGCAAAACATAAGGAATTTGCAATAGATCATAGCCTTGAGATTTCAGATTTTCTTCGAGGTTATAAAGCGATTCGAGATTGGCGTCCATTCGTTCTTCTTGCGAATCCGCCACAAAAACCACGCCGTCCACACCCTTCAGAATCAGTTTGCGCGAAGCATCATAATAGACCTGACCGGGAACAGTATAAAGGTGAAAGCGGGTTTTGAAACCGCGCACCGTGCCGAGTTCCAGCGGCATAAAGTCAAAAAACAGCGTCCGGTCGGTTTCCGTCGCCAGACTGATCAGCTTTCCTTTGGCTTGAGGCGCGGTCGAATCGTAAATGTATTGGAGATTCGTCGTCTTCCCGCAAAGTCCGGGTCCGTAATAAACAATTTTGCAGTTAATTTCGCGGGAAGCGTAATTTATAAAAGTCATAACTTTGTAATCGGTTAAGGTTGAACGGTTAATTGTTGGGAATCAAAATAACAATTAACTATTAGCAATTAACTAAACAAACTGTCAATGTCCTCGTCCGTAATTTCAGCAAAAAATGAATTTTGCTCTTCTCTCTGTTTTGCCGAAGCCAAGACGACATCATCCAAAATAGCGGCAAGTTCGTGACTGGCTTTTTTTGCTCTTAATTTGACTAAGCCCAACGTCGAGCGCTCATCAAATACTAATACTAAAAGGCTTCTGCCGATAACGCAAATGTAAATGCTTTCGTGTTCGCCCTCATGAACGACAGTCGGAAAAATATCTTCACCGAGTAGTTTCGCCATACTGTTAGTGGCGGCTACATTGCCCGCCGCCAAACTGGAAAAACTGGTGGTGTCCATATCTCCGATCTCGCCGTGAACGGCAATCGGTTGACCATCACGGTCAATCAAAAATACAACACGAGAAGCCGACTCTACGCAAAGTCTTGCGAGTAGAGCTTTTATTTTGTGGAACTGATGTTCTTGTATGATAAAGGGCGATTCTGCCATGAGACAATTCTACTCTCTCGGATTTGATAAAAACTGAGGCAAGCTAAAGTCTGTCAAATTAAATACTTTAGGAAAAAAATTGTGGTTTGTAAGGCAGGTCTCTCGTCAAACCACATTTTTAATCTAACACATTCGAGTCAGATGCTTCAAGTGTTTTTTTATATATGGCGAAATTTAAGTCAAAGGTTATCAGCAATTGCGATGAGAGGCATTAAAAAATGCTGTTGCTCAAAAAAAAAGAAAAGTGTTAAACTTACTTTTGAGTGGTCGCGCTGGGACTCGAACTCATTAATAACTAAACCTTCTGATTCAACCAAGAAAATGATTGGCCCTCCTGTAATTTACCGAAACATACTCCAATGAAAAATCATATTTTTTCACAAAACCTGAACGGCTTGAATCTGGTCACGATCGGTGGCGGGAACGGACTCTCAATGCTTCTCTCCGGTCTCAAAAGATTCGTTGGCGCGGGCAAACTTGAACCCGTCTGGATTGAAAAACTTTCGGCTATTGTGGCCGTTTCAGACGATGGCGGAAGCTCCGGCCGATTGCGCGACGAGCTGCAAATGCTGCCGCCCGGCGATATTCGCAACTGTATGGTCGCGCTCTCAGAAGACTCTTCGCTTTTGTCAAAACTTTTCAAATATCGTTTTCGCGGTACCGGAGAACTCGGCGGTCATAGTTTCGGCAATCTTTTTTTGGCGGCTTTGACCGAGATTACCGGTGACTTTTCCGAAGCTGTCAAACTTTCATCCGAAATTTTGGCCAGCAAAGGTCATATTTATCCGGCTACCACGGAAGATGTCCGTCTGGTGGCCGAATTAGCTGACGGCGAAATGATTTACGGCGAAACGAACATCGGAAAAATGGGTAATCAAGTTAAGCGTTTGCGGCTCGAACCCGAACAATGTCATCCATTACCTGAAACGATAGACGCGATTTTTGAAGCCGATATTATCACCATCGGTCCCGGTTCGCTTTTTACCAGTCTCTTGCCGCCGATTTTGGTCAAAGGCGTAACGGATGCCATTGCGAACTCGGTTGCGGTCAAGGTTTTTATTTGTAATCTGATGACGCAGCCGGGTGAAACTGACGGTTTTTCAGCCCGCCGACATCTCGAAATTGTTCGGGAATATGCTCCGGAAATTGATTTCGATTATGTGATTGTCAACAATCGTCAAATCAACGAAAAACAAGCCGCAAAATATTTTAACGAGGGGGCGGAACAAATTGGAGTTCACGGCTCAATTTCGCCCGAAACGATTGAAGGGGTGGAAATTATTTACGGAAATCTGCTGGACGATAGCGAGATGGTGCGGCATCATCCCGAAAAGCTGGCGCAGGTCGTCCTGCTTTGCTCAAATAAACCCAGTTTTAATAAGAGTTTGAGTTACGATAATATTCAATGGCAAACTCAGCATGTTAATTAAAGAATAAAGGATGGGGATGAAGTGGCAGTTGGTAGACTTTTTGATTGACAAATTTGAATCTGATTTTATGATCGTAACTGCAACTGCAACTGCAACTGCAACTGCAACTGATACTTATGGAACAAAATGTACAACTTCCGCTGGATGGTCTGATTTTGGCAGCCGGGCTGGGGACTCGAATGCGCTCTAATTTAGCCAAAGTTTTACACAAACTTGATGGTCGTCCGCTGATCAATCATGTTTGTCGAACGGCAACGGCACTTGCACCGCGCAAAATATATGTGGTCATCGGGCATCAAGGCGAAGAAGTTAAACAAGCAGTTTTAGAAGAGTTAAGTGATGAACATGCTGAGTTCGCCTGGCAAAACGAGCAGCTCGGCACCGGTCATGCAGTCAACTCCGCCCGTCCGTTTTTGGAAAATGAAGATTCGACCCTTTTGGTACTTTCCGGAGATGTCCCGATGATTCGGGCCGAAACGCTGGCGGCTCTGGTGCAAAAACACCACACCCATCGCGGGAAAGGCGCTGCTTGCACAATTTTGACAGTTAACCTAACTGATCCAACCGGTTACGGACGCATCGTGCGTGATCCGGAAGGGCTTTTTGATAAAATTGTCGAACAAAAAGATGCTACGGACGAAGAAAGATCAATCAAAGAAATTAATTCGGGGATTTATTGTTTCAACACTAAAAAACTTTACGAGGCCCTCACCCGGGTCAAAAATAACAATGCTCAAGGCGAATATTATTTGACCGATGTGCCCGCACTTTTGCGTTTAGAGGGCGAAGATGTCGCCATTTATCGTCACAATGATGCGCTCGAAATCGAGGGTATCAATAATCGCGTTCAGCTGGCCGATATGGAGCGTACTCTTTGCCGCCGAACAATTTCGCGTTTAATGCTCGATTATGGCGTCACCTTTATTGACCCGAAAAATGCTTATGTCAGCGAGCGCGCCAACATCGGACGCGACACCATCATTTATCCAAATGTCACGATTGAGGGCGAAAGCATAATCGGAGACGGCTGTCTGATTCGCTCCGGCACTCGCATTACCAATTCGCGGATCGGGCGCGGCGTAGAAATTTTGGATAATTGTATAATCACCGATTCCGAAGTCTCGGACAGCTGCACCATCGGTCCGATGGCCCATTTACGCGGAAAAGCCCGGCTCGAAGAAAAAGCCAAGGTCGGAAACTTTGTCGAACTTAAAAAAACAATTCTCGGCCGCGGCTCAAAAGCCAGTCATCTGACTTATTTAGGCGATGCGACCATCGGTGAAAAAACCAATATCGGCGCCGGCACCATCACTTGTAACTATGATGGCAAGAACAAACACGCCACCACCATTGGAAATAATGTTAAAATCGGCTCGGATACAATGTTGATTGCTCCGGTAAAAGTCGGAGATGGAGCCGTCACCGGCGCGGGCAGCGTGGTTACCAAAGATGTCGAGGCCAATAAATTGGTGGTGGGGGCGCCGGCCAGACCAATTAAAACTTTGAATATTGAGGAAAGCTAAACTGATGAAAAGAAACTTGTTTTTTTCTTTGTTGATGGTTATTTCCGTTCAGTTTTCTGTTTTTGCTCAAGTCGAACGGGTGGCCAGCGTGGTTCATTTTCTCCACCCAATCAGATCAAATATTCTTGGTGAAGACCGCACCATCTTAGTCCGGGTGCCGGCCAATTACGCGCAAACCGACGAAAAGTTTCCCGTGATCTATATGCTCGACGCGCATCCGCCGCAAAATGCCATGATGGTCGGGGTTGTCGAACAACAGGCGTGGGGCAATCAAATTCCGGAGATGATTGTCATCGGAATCCAAAATACTGATCGCTCGCGTGATTTAACCCCAACCGATGACGGACAAGGCGGGCGGGTCGGCGGCGGCGAAAAGTTTATCCAATTTATCGAACAGGAAGTGATTCCGCTGGTCGAAAAAAATTACCGGACGCAACCTTTTCGGATCTTTGCCGGACATAGTCTGGGCGGTTTGACGGTAACTTATGCTCTGGTTTCGCGTCCCGATCTATTTAATGCCTACATTGCCGCCAGCCCCGTTTTAGGTTACGACAACGATTATGTGATCAAACGGGCCGAAGAACTTTTTAAACAAAAGCGGGATTGGAAAAAGACGATGTTCGTCGGACTCGGTGATGAACCCGAATCTCAAAAAGGCTTTAATTCGTTCAGAGAGCTACTGAAAAAATCTAATCCCAAAGGCTTTGATTATGAGTTTCGCGAATTTAAGGATGAAAATCACGGCTCGGTAGTTTTGCCGGCTTATTTGGCGGGCCTCAGAAAAATTTTTGCGGGTTGGAATCCGCCGTCAACCGGTTCAATCAGCGAATTGGAAAATCATTACCGAAAACTGTCGGAGCGGTTCGGCTATAAAATTCTCATTCCCGAAGAGACGTTAAACCAAATCGGCTATCAGTTTTTACGGGCGAAACAGTTCTCCGAAGCCGTTAGAATCTTTAAAAAGAATGCCGAAAATTATCCGAATTCGGCCAATGTTTATGACAGTTTGGCCGAGGCTTTTGAGCGAGACGGACAACTCACACAAGCTCAGGAAAATTATAAAAAGGCCTCCCAAATGGCCGAAGCCCAAGGCAATTCAGAACTGGCAAAAACAGCGAAAGCCAATTTTGAAAGAGTCTCCGCGAAAATAAAATAAGGTCTTTAGTTGAAAATACGGAAACAGTGCGTTATCAAATCCTCGAAATGGTGCGAGCCGAAAAAATGGTCAAAGAATCTGATATTCAGCACGAAATTGATACTTACAACGAACTGATCGGAGCCGGCGGAGAACTCGGCTGCACGCTTTTAGTCGAAATTGCGGATGCCGGTGAAAGGGCTCAAAAACTCACCAAATGGATGGGTCTGCCGGAAAAACTTTATTTGAAATTTGCTGAGGGAACAAAGGCGTTGGCTGAGGTTGACGAACGCCAAAATGAAGATCAAAAGATCAGTTCGGTGCAGTTTTTGAGATTTGTCTGCGGAGATCAAAAACCGGTCGCAATTGGCTCAGAACACGAGGAGTATCAGGTCAGCAAATGTTTTGCGACATATTAAAAATCAAGAAAAGTTTGCAAATAGTTGAGTAATCTTGGTTTTTGGGTTTTCTTCATTGTCCATTGTCCATTGTTAATTGTGCATTGGTGCTTATCAGGTTGAAACTGCCTTGAGCGCTGTACAAATTTCGGCGCTTGAAAGTGATTTGGTTTAATCTAAGGCTGACAATTCGATGTTCGTCAGTCGGAGCCTTCCCGCCAAAACGCTGGCCAAACCTTCTAAAAATAGGATTGAAGAAGTTTCATGTTCGGCGGCAAACTTTTCAAAATCAGCCCGGGAAAGCACGTATAAATCCAAATCACTGTCAGCTATTGCGTCGGCTGAACGAGTGGCGCCGTCTAAAAAAGCAAGTTCGCCGAAAAAATTTCCTCTGCCAAATGAACTGATGCGGTAGCTTTCGCTATCATTTGTGGTCAGGGTAATATCTACTGCTCCTCTGCGAATCAAAAAAAGTTCCGCTCCACTATCGCCCGCACTGAATATTTTCTCTTGTGCTTTAACTGAAACCTCTTTAATATAAGTTTTCAGATCGTCCGTAGTGCTTTTCTTTCTGCCCTTAAATAGTTCAAATTCACGAAGTTCCAACGGAGTTTCGCCTTCGGTCGAAACGATTTCTCCGGCAATGATCCTGTTTTCAACCCATTCCAGAGCGTCATCAATATCATCAAAAACCTTGACCGGATTTGATTCTTTTACTAATCCAACTTCTCCAAAATATTGCTCAACATCCTGACCGCTCGGTAAGGATTTTGGAACTCGGCTGAAAATTAAATAACCGTTTTGCTTATGCAAAATATCTTTTACCTGTTCGAGAACGTGAGCCGCAGTAATATCAACCGCCTGGACTTTGTGCATGTCCAAAATCAAATATTTTTTGGTTTTTAAGTCCTCTTCCAATTCGCTGAACAATTGACTCGCCGTGCCAAAAAAGAGACTCCCCTGTAATTCGTAAATAACCGAGCAATCGCCTTTTCTTTGCAAAATTTCGCTTTCGGCTTTGACTCTGATCTGTTTTGAAAAGATCTTATTTCCAGACATTTTTCGACGGATTATCGAAGTGCCGATCTGTTCGCGGATAAACAAAAATATTGCCAGCACCACCCCAACAGCCGAAGCCGTGATGAGACTGACGCTCAACGCCACCACGACCACCGAAACGATAACGATGAAATCAAAGATGGTAGAACGGGATTTTAGGAAATTGAAACTATGATGATCAATCATCTTTACGCCAATCACAATCAAAATTGCGGCTAAGGCCGCGGTGGGCACCCAGGCTATCAAACTTCCCAAAGCCAAAAATGCGAGGAGCGCTAGGATTCCTTCCAAAACGCCCGAAAATTTTGTTTTTGCGCCGCTGGAAATATTTACCAGAGTTGCTCCCATGGTTCCCGCTCCGGCAACTCCGCCAAGACAGGCAGAAGCAATATTTCCTAAGCCCTGTCCGATTAGTTCTTTGTTTGAATCGTGTCTTGAGTGAGTCAAAGCGTCCAAAACGACGCAGGTTTTCAGCGTATCGATCGAAAGCAAAACGGCTAAAGTAAGAGCCGGCACAATCAAATATCCGATGGCTGAGGGGTCAAAATTTCCTAACGAAACAAATTTTCCGAAAATTACTTCAAATAATCCGCCTTCGCTTTTAATCGGACCGATGACAAAGACGTTTTGCTCTAAATTAAGCATGGCGGGATTGAAAAAGGCGATCACAAAATACGTCGCAACGCCAACCAGCAGACCGATAATTATTGCCGGAATCGCTTTCGTAACTTTGGGAGCTAAGAGCATCGCCGCCATCGTTCCCAAACCCACTAAAATGCTTGGCCATTGCCAAAGGCTAAAACTGCTCATGCTCTCCCAAAAGTGAGCGCCTTTCGGCATGCCCAAAAAAGTTGGGGCTTGGGAGGCGATAATATACAACCCGACGCCGCTCAGATAACCGCTGACAACGGGATACGGCATATATTTTATTAACTGTCCGAGCCTGATGAGACCAAAAGTTAATTGGATAATTCCCGCCAAAAGAATCACCAAAGTAACCATTATCATTACGTCTAAAGGGTTTAATGAACGACTCAGACTCTCAATGACAAAAGCGGACAACACCGCTGCCGCAGGTGCACATGGGGCTGAAATGAGTTTTTTGGTGCCGCCGAACGCCGAAGCAATGAGCCCTAAAGCCACGACCCCCAAAATTCCGGAAATTGCTCCAAACGCAGAAAATGAGCCGCCCAAAGGAGCAAAAATCGTCACTCCGAAAGCAATAGCCGACGGCAGTGCCACCAGCATCGCCGCCAATGCTCCCCAAAAATCTCCTAAAAAATCATCTTTGCCGGGTAGTTTTATGTTCATAACACTCCCTCTCTTTAATAATTTCGGACGGACGCTACAATAACTCCTTTATCCGCCTAAAAAAGCTCAAAGTCAACACCGTTTTTGGAAAATATTCTTAATTACATTGATGAGAGAAATTGGTTAGGAAAGAGGTGATTTTTTGAGTAAATTAATAACCTGATTAAGCTGGATTAAGTTGGAGTTTGACTTGTAAAATATTGCTTTAGAAGATGATTTGAGTTAGATTTTTAAGGTAAATCCATATAATTTCTTGGGACAACACTACTAAAAATTAGACCTTTCTTCAGTTTGAGTTCATCCTTCCCGCCTCCATAAAAGCCATAAAGTATGGCTTTTGAGGTTGTTTCTTGAGGTTCGGTAACTACGACACTAATGCCACTATTTGAATTGGCATAATAAAAGATCATTCCTTTGATTACTTGATGTTTTCTGCCAAGATTTAGAGTCAGTTCTGTTTTCCAATAATCTACTTTGTCACGTTTAATTTTAATGATTTGCGGTCTTATAGCTTTCATTTTGAGAAATTCAGAATATTCGGGAGGTAAAGTCGGAAAGCCTTTTCGTGATTTTTGATAATCTTTGCTTTTTAGAAAATAGCCTTCGATTTGGGCGAATGAACGCGAATGAACTGCATAAGCAAAATCGATCAGTTGGTTTGCCGGAATCAAAAAATGTTGCTCATCCCACTTTATAGGAATTAATTCTGCGGGAATAAACTGAAAATTCAAATGCTCCTTGTTTATTTCAGGTTTGATAAATAAGCGATTATTTGAGAATTCGGCTTTTCCAAAATTAATTCTTGAAGGGTGAAATGTATGGTTACTTCCCCAAGTCAGAAATCCTTCATTCTGAGACCACATAAAAATCGTAGGGTGATGGTCGCCATTTAAGTAAGTTCCCATCCATTCATTTTTATCTGCGGAAACTTCCTTTTCGATCAGTAACTTTTTCACTTCCAGAATTTCGTAGTATTCATCAGATAGAGGTTCGTCATTCTTATTGTTGTTTTGGGCATTTAACTCCAAATTACAGCTAAAAAGTGCGACAAAAAGTAAGTATAAAAACGTTCCAGAATTTATACTGCGTTAATGTTCCCATATCTACCATATCCTTTACCAGCTGTGCAAGAGCGGTCAATGCCACTTCATCAATTTCCGGTGCAATAGCACTTACAGTTCCTTTGTAAGTTGCCTGTATCATTACGGTACCCGGTTTGTTACGTTCTGCAATTTGCACCGGCGTCATACCAGTTTGCTGAGAAAAAG
>JANOEF010000315.1:0-8222 GCA_031413075.1 Acidobacteriota bacterium
GTTGCATATCGCCGATTTTTGATCAGACAATTTTCTTTGATCTGCCTGGATTTCTAATTGATCAAAAGGTCTTCCGGCTATTCAACTTCAGTGATGCTGAACATTTGATTATCTTTGTAACGACAGGAAAATTGAATAATGGCGGCACCGTCTTCCGTGCTGGAACCTGTCACATCCAAACACTTACCACTATGTTTCGCAAAGATGGGAAAAACTCCGTTATGGGTCCGGGAAAACAACTGGTTGTCTCCGCCGTTGCAGGTGTATTGGATAATCGCCGCGCCGTCTTCTCTGCTTGCCTCCTTAACATCGAGGCATTTACCGCTATGTTTCGCAACGATGGAAAAATATCCACTACCTTTTTGAACAAAATAGAACAGCTGATTATCACCCCCACGACAGGTGAATTGGATAACCGCTGCCAGGTCTTCTAATTGCCCACCATATATATCAAGGCATTTATTGCTGTGTTTAACCGTGATTTGGTGATAATCCCCAAAAATAAAATTTTCTTCAGTAGTCCTTTCCGTTGCACTTTGGATGGATGAAAAAATTGAACAGCTGAAAATCAAGACAATAGTTCCGATGATTTTGTTGGTCATCATTAAATTTTACTCCCTGATAATAGAATTCCGCCCCGGATCAGTTTTATGGTCCGCTTGAATCAATAACCGGTTCGCCGGATTCACTTATTACAGGAAATAAAAGTTACAATTGCCTTTGTAAATCAAGCTTTTGTGGATAGTAAACCTTAACATTCTTATTCCTTTAAAGCAATAATTTCTTAAAGCAGTCAGGTAATGCCTCAATAAAAAGTTAGAGAAAAGAAGTAATTGATAATTTCTAGTAGATGTGAGTTATCAAGAGCCAAAGGCGAGAAATTACGGAGTCAATTTATGCGATGGTTGTTTGTTGAAGCAACGCGAGATTGACCGTTCGAAAGAAGAAGTCCAGCGGCTCAAACAAAAACTCAACCTCAATCAACGAAAGAGCAAAGGAGGTTTTTTCGGTTCCTCCACTCCAAGTTCAAAAGTTCCCGTCAAACCGAATTCATTGGCAGAAAATCAAGCGAAAAAAGGTGGCGGTCAAGTTGGGCATCGCGGAGTCGGGCGACAAACATTCAAGTCCGATGAAGCCGATGAGCACCGAACGGCCGAAGTTTCAGTAGAGATTTGCCATGATTGTGAATGTCAAATGCATCGAATATCGCCAAACGAACGAGCAATATACGAGCTTGAAATGGAGCGAGTCAAAAAGATTTATTACTCAATTGAGCGAAAACTGTGTCCGAAATGCCGAAAAACAGTTAGTGGAAAAGTAGAAAATGCGATGCCGAGAGCGAGTTTGAGTAACGCTTTGGTGGTGGAAATCGCTGAGCAACATTATGTCTTAGGGCGCAGTATGGGGCAAATTGCGAAAAGATTAGAGCTCAATAGTTCAACCATATGGGAAAGTTTGAAGCGCCTGGGAAAAGAATTAAAGCCTTGTGTGGGAAGACTTAAGAAAGATTATCGGGGATCATTAGTGCGACACGCAGACGAAACCGGGTGGCGCACTGATGGGGGAAATGGTTACAGTTGGTATTTTGGCTCAGCGGAAGTGAGTTTGCATTTGTTTCGGCAAACTCGAAGTGCAAGTGTGGCGGAAGAAGTGTTGGGAAAAGAACGACTGGGAGGAGTCTTAGTGGTGGATCGCTATGGCGGATACAACCAAGTGCCATGCGAGATCCAATATTGTTACGCGCATTTATTGAGAGCCTTAGAAGATTTAGCCAAGGAATTCTCCAAGAATCGAGAGATCAGAGGTTACACGATGCAAATGGGGAAATGTTTGTCAAAAGCCATGAAATTAAGGAACCAAGGATTCAATCAAAAGGAATATCAACAAGCAGCCGAGAAAATCAAAGCGAAAATATTGGAATTAAGTAATCGAGAGGCGAAACATCCGGCGGTCAGACGTTGGCAAGATTTCTATGTCGAGAATGCCAAGAGATTATATCAATGGTGCAAAAGTGCCGAGATACCAGCAGAAAATAATTATTCAGAAAGGGAGATCAGAAAAACCGTGATAGCTAGAAAAATAAGTTATGGGTCGCAAAGCGAGGAAGGAGCCGAAACGCGGGAGATCTGGACCAGTATTTTGGAGAGTTTGCGGAAAAGAGAAGAAAATCCAAAAGAAAAGCTGGTCGAGGCACTGAACAAACTAAGCCAAAATGAAGATTTGGACATAGCCGAAGAATTGTTTGGCAGAACAAAGACTTGAGGTGGTGGTGAGTCTGCGAGAAATAAAAATAGCAAAAATAAGGAGAAATGACTAGCTTTTGGAGATAACGGTGAGTCAGAATTGGCTCCTTTATCTGCCTAACCCCGATGAATACTGCCCTTTCTCCCCTACAACCCTTTTATTGACGCATTACAGCAGTCAGGTCGAATTATCCATCCGTTAAAATGAAACTGTGTGATAGTCTTGACAAAGTTAAATTAAGTCTTTGTTTTAGTCGGGTCGATCTTTCATCAGACAATTATTAAATTTGCTCAAATATTCGACAGATTGGATTTATCGCTCAATATCATTCGGCATTATCAGACAAAAGGTAGATGAACAGAGGAAATGAAAGTTAGCAAAAAGATCTCAATACAAAAAGAGTTGTCAGAAAAATTTTACTTAATCTGACAATGCCTAATTGGTCAAACTCTAATTTTACAGCTTAAGCCACAAAATGTTGAGGTGAATATTTCAAATGAAATCCGTCATATATGTAGGTAAGGTCTCCGCCTAGCGCACTCCAATATCTCACTTTAGTTTTTCATCAGAAAAAAGACAATAAAAATCTTTTTCATAAACTAGAAAACAGTTTCAAAAAGGGTCGTTTTTAGGACTAACCAAAAAGACCGCAGGCCTGTCTATAATACATTATGGCATCCATTGAGCGCACTGCGTATCCGCGTCTGAAACAAAATTTTACAACCGGAGAAATCAAAGATTTTTATACTCCAACTTTGGAAGAAATCAATTTTGTCCGGCAAACTGCCCGCAAATCAGACACCCAACTTCATTTGTTGATTCAATTGAAAGTATTCAATCAGTTAGGTTATTTTCCAAATCTTGAAGATGTTCCCGAATCATTAATAAGGCATCTGCGATCTGCTTTGCAGCTTTCCGCTGATCTGAAACCGGTGATCAATCCACGCACTTTATACCGCCATCACAATGCTGTTCGGGAATATTTAAAGATCAGGAATTATGATCTCACGGCCGGTAAACTTATCATCAAAAAAGTTTATGATGCCGCGCAAGTAATGGATAATCCGGCTGATTTGATTAATGTGGCGATTGAAGCACTTATTAAAGAAAGTTATGAACTGCCTGCCTTTAGCACGCTTGATCGCTTAATTCGGCGGGTCCGCACTTTGGTTAATAATCATTTCTGGGATTCGATGCTTAAACGCCTGACCGAAACTGAAATTGCTAAACTTGATGGTTTATTATTGCCTCATCCAGAGGCTTTCCGAACCCCTTACAATTCACTCAAACAATTACCGAAAAAACCAACTCTTAAACATTTACAGGAACTGCTTAATCATTTGGAATGGTTGGCGGGGCTCGGCGATTTCGGGAAAGTTCTGGAAAACATCCCGCCATTGAAAATCAAACATTTTGCCGGGGAAGCCAAAGCCCTTGATGCCGGGGAACTCAAAGATTTTAATGAACCGAAGCGTTATGCTCTTTTAGTTTGTTTGATTCAACGTGCTTGCATCAAGACTCGTGACGCTCTGGCAAACATGTTCATCAGAAGAATTGCTAAGATGCACCAGGACGGAAAAACTGCGCTTCAAACCATCCAACTCAAACATCTCGAAAAAAGTGAAAGATTGGTGACTATTTTTTCCGGGGTTCTGCAAAATGTTGATTTGGAACAAGCTGATGCGGAAGTCGGACAAAAACTGAAAAATATTCTTGGTCATCATAATATCGCGTCATTACTCGAAGATTGCGAACAATTATCAGCCTTTCACGGCAACAACCATTTTCCGCTTCTTTGGAGATTCTACCGCAGTCACCGCAGTGCCTTGTTTCGCTTGATAACGGCACTGGAATTCAAATCAACCAGCCGCGATGAATCAATGAAATTAGCTCTTGAATTCCTGATTAAGAATGAAAATCGACGCAGCGATAATTTGGAAGCGGCGGTTGATTTATCATTTGCCGAAGAAAAATGGCAAAATCTGGTCCAAACAATAGTTGACAGCCTTCCGGTATATGACCGTAAATTATTTGAAGTATGCGTCTTTTCTCATCTGGCACAGGAACTCAAATCAGGCGATATTGCCATTATTGGTGCCGAAGAATATGGCGATTATCGTGACGGGTTACTTGATTGGACTGAGTGCCAATCAATGGTTGAAGAATATTGTGCCGAAGTCGAACTGCCGTCAACCGCTGCTGAGTTTGTAGTTAAATTGAAAGCGGAATTGTCGGCTGCCGCTGATGAAGTTGATAAAAGCTACCCTCAGAATTCAGCTTTATCCATTGATGAAAAAGGTGAGTTAACCTTGAAGAAAGGTGAAAAACAGGAAGTTTCCAAAACGGCAAAGGTGCTTGAAACGGCAATTGTCGAAAGAATGCCTGAACGCAACCTCCTGGATATTCTCGCCAATGTTCAGTTCCATACCGAATGGACACGACATTTTGGACCACTCTCGGGTTCAGATTCAAAACTTGAACGCCCCGTTGAACGCTATCTGCTGACACTTTTTACTTACGGCTGTAATCTTGGTCCGGCGCAAGCCGCCCGTCATATGCGCGGCATCGTTTCAGGTCATATGCTTTCATTTGTTAATCGCCGTCACATGAATGCCAAAAAACTGGATGCCGCACTGGTTGATTTACTGAATAACTACCAACGTTTTCGTCTCCCAAAATTCTGGGGTGACGGAACACACGCTTCCGCTGATGGCACAAAATATGAACTATCTGAACAAAACTTGATGGCAGAATATCATATTCGATATGGTGGTTACGGCGGCATCGCCTACCATCATGTTTCTGATTTGTATGTCGCCCTTTTTTCTCATTTTATCAGTTGTGGAACCTGGGAAGCCGTTTATATCATCGACGGGTTGCTCAAAAATGAATCAGAAATTCAGCCTGATATACTTCACGGTGATACGCAGGCACAATCAACCACGGTTTTCGGCTTATCTTATTTGCTTGGCATAAAATTGATGCCGCGCATCAGAAATATCAAGGATTTGGTTTTCTATCGTCCTCACAAAAAGAAAAAATACAAACACATTGACTCCCTATTTAAGGAAAGTGTGGATTGGGATTTAATTGAAACCCATTGGCAAGATTTGATGCAAGTGGTGCTCTCAATCAAAGCCGGTAAGATTTTGCCTTCAACACTTTTGAGAAAACTTGGAAATTACAGTCGCAAGAATCGGCTTTATCTGGCATATCGGGAACTTGGCAGAGTTGTCAGAACGATTTTTCTTTTGAAATATATTTCGGATAAGAAGTTCCGCGAAGAAATTCACGCCAACACCAACAAAGTTGAATCATTTCACCAATTTGCCAATTGGCTCAATTTCGGTGGCGAAGTTTTGCAGGAAAACGATCCCGAAGAACAGGAAAAGCTCATCAAATACAATAACTTAGTGGCCAATGCCTTGATTTTTCAAAATGTGGTTGACCAAACCAGAATTATCAAAAGTTTGGTTGATAACGGATTTCCGGTTGTGGCGGAAGATTTAAAGACCTTAAGCCCATATTTAACGGCGCATGTAAAAAGGTTCGGAGATTATGTGGTTGATTTGAATGAAGTTCCGCCGCCTTTAGATATTGAATATACTTTTTCATTATGATTTTGAGACTAAGGAAGGTAAGGAAAAATATGTTTGTTTGAAGGAGTCCGCCCTGTGTCCTATTTTTACACGTATCTCGGCTATACCCCAACTAAAGAGGGAATTGATAAATTGCGTGTTTTCCGTCTTAAAAAAGATAAATTTGTCAAAGAAATCCCCTCATTTATTTCTGGTTCATATGTCATTTGGCATACTCGATGGTTATCTGACAACGAAGTTGTTTATACCCTTGAAAATATCGGTAAACCCGCCTCAATTCAGTCTTTTAATATTGATAGTAAACAAGTTACGAATTGGACCAAAGAACGACTTCCAAAACAGCTTGAAAACAAAATCAAATCGCCCGAAATCTTTAAATGGAAATCATTTGACCAAAAAGAAATCCCGGGTTATATCGTTCGTCCTCTTAATACTTCAGGAAAAACTCCGGTCTTAATTTTTGTTCACGGCGGCCCGCAGGTTTTAGACAGACCTATTTTTAATTCACTGGATATTACATTAGCTTCAAGTCTTGGACTGACTATAATTCACACGAATATTCGCGGTTCATCCGGTTTCGGTAAAAACTACATGGATGCTGACGACAAAGAGAAGCGGGGAGATGCTGTTAAAGATATTAGGGCGTTGCTTGACTGGGTTGAAAGGCAACCAGAATTGGAAGCAAAAAAAATATTTTTAAGAGGGCAAAGTTACGGAGGATTTATTGTCCTTTCGACAGCTTTACAAGAACCAAAAAGGATTAAAGGAGTTATTGCGGAATATCCGCTCGTTTCCATCAGAGGGCTTTTGTCACAAAGCTGGATTGACGAAACTGCTATAAATGAATACGGCGATCCAAAGGATGAGAATCTGATGTCTAAGTTGGATGCTCTAACACCATTACATAATACAGACAAATGGAATCATATTCCTCTATTTCTAACTAGAGGAAAACTCGATGAAAGAAATCCTGAAAAAAATGTCATGGATTTTAAAAATCAATTACAAATAAACGGCTCAGAGTTGTGGTTTATTTATTCAACTAAATCCGGGCACGGATTTAGCGGGAAATATGTAACCGCAGCAATGTTTCAATTTCTAAAAAAACAAATAAATTAAGGAGACTTAAAAATTAAATGAAAAAAATTAAATCTTTTCTTTGTATTACATTTCTATCAATAAGTTTGGTAGGCAATGTCTTTGCCTTGGGCACTCTCGACCCGGTTTTTACCAATTTTTTCGGAAATATTGTAAATGCTGTTGTTTCAAGGCTGACAGACTCTGGCGATTGTCCCACAAAAATATGTCAAGACTGCAAACCTTCAGATCCAAGTTGTAGACCTGGAGGACGCTAAAGTGTAGATATGACTAAATTTGAAAAAAGGACAGTTCGGCTACTGACAATATTATTGGCATGTCTAATTGTTTTACCGGTTATAAGCCAGTCATTTCAGAATACATCTGATTTCACTCAGTCTCAGACTGCGTTTGACAATGGAAATTTTGCCAAAGCAATTCAGCTGGCTGAATTTGTTCTTAACAAAAAACAGGCTTCAACCAAGAAGTCTGCGAAATTAGAAGGCTTAGAAATAATTGCCTATTCGCAGACTTCTTTGGGTAAATTTGCAGAAGCGGAAGCGACAATTCAAGATGCTCTAAAGTTGGTTTCCGATCCTCAAGTTGAGCCGTATCTAAAAGCGAGCATCTATTTTTGTGCTTCCTGGCTGAAAAGAAAGCAAAGACAAATTCCTGAAGCATTTGCTTATTCAAGGAAAGCCCTTTCGGTTAATCCAAATGATTCGCAAATACAAGGGGAATACTACCTAAACATCGGCCGGATTCTGTTCTCCATGGGTTACGATGTTTCTGCCATCATTTGGCTCGAAAAGGCCGAAAAAACACTTGGTCAACAGAAACTTACAAATCCCGCTATTTTGGAAGTTTATCGGTTTTTATCTCATGCCTGGGCTTCTAAGGCAAACTTTAAGTTAGGCTTATTTTACTCAGAAAGGTTTGTCAATTTAGTCCAAAAAACTGAGTTCCGCTACAAGTCACGGCAGGCTTTGTTTGAACGCGGAACACTGTTGAGTGCAACTGGGCAGAAATTGAAAGCCTTTGACCTTTTCAAGAAAGGGTTGGAATCTGCTTTAGCGGATAAAGATACATATTACAGCCGCTCATTTTTGAATACGATTATCTTGAATTTGCTATATGAGAATGATCCGGCAGAGCGCCAACAAGGACATGGCGTTCCAGATCCTCCGGTCGCGCCTCTACGATCTCGAGATCAAGAAGCGTGAGGCCGAGTCTGCATCGCGCGAAGGGAACAAGGCAGACATCAGCTTTGGCTCGCAGATCCGCAGCTACGTGCTCGCGCCC
>JANOEF010000316.1:0-3723 GCA_031413075.1 Acidobacteriota bacterium
TTGCAGCAAGGGGTTAGTGTTAATCTTCCTCGTGAAATGATTAGCCCGACCGAAGACCCTGATATTATCAAAGAAACCTCGGTGGTAATTTCGATTCCAAATGATACTGAGTTTTACATTGGAAAAGAAAAATTTGCCAAAGAAGTAATGGGTGACAAAATCAAAAAACTGATGGAAGGTAAAACTCCCGATAAGCGAATTGTATATGTCAAAAGCGGGATTGAGGTAGGATATGGGACAGTTGTCGAAGCTATCAATATCATCCGCAAACAAGATATAGACAAAATTGGTTTGGTTGCAGATAGGAAAAAAGGGAAGCCAGAGGCAAAATAATTAAAGAGAGCCTTGTTTTTCAAGAACAAGGCTCAAGTTAGGAGATATTTTCTATGGGAATGTCAAGTGGAAGCTCGGGCGGCGATGCCGTTCCGGTTATCAATGTCACGCCATTGATTGATGTGTTGTTGGTATTGTTGATTATTTTTATGGTCATTTCGCCCTTGAAACCTAGTCGGTTTGAGGCAAAAGTGCCGGCAGAACCAAAACCGGAAGATGAACAGGTGAAACCAAAACCAAATCCGTTGACCTTAGTGGTGGAAATTGACAAAAATACTCTCGGTGTCAAACTGAACAAAGAGGATATGGGAAATGTCAATGAAACTGACGCATTGGCGGGAAAACTTACTTCGATCTTTAAGGAAAGGGAAGTCAACGGCGTATTTCGTGCAAATACCAATGAAGTTGAAAAAACCATCTTTATTAAAGCCCCGAGGTCGGTCAAATATGGCGACGTGGTTAAAATAATTGATGCGGTCAAAATTGTTGGGGCAGAGCCAATCGGATTACAAATTGACGATTTAGCTGAATAATTTCGATAGTGACAGCACCTTATTAAAAATTGCTGTCACTACTCGTGAAAATGGAGTCGAAAAAATGAGAGTCTCTCGAGTAGGGATATTTATATTATTGGGATTATTTATTCTATCTGGGACAAGTTGTTCAATCTACAATACTGTCATTGCCAGAAAGAATGTCGTGGATGGGGCGGAATCTTTCAAAAACAGAAAGTTTGACGAAGCAGAAGGTCTTTTTCGGGCGGCGGTTGAACGAGCACCGGCTGGAAGTAATGAATTGAAAACAGCGATGCTTTTTTTAGCTCGCACCTTACATTCCGGATTTGCAGCCAATCGTTCCCTCAGGAATAAAGCCGAAGAAGCGATCAGTCTTTATCGAAAAGTATTGGAATTGGATCCGAAAGATAACAGTTCATTCAAAGCCGTCGCAAATTTGTATGAAAATTTGCAGAAAGGTGACGAATGGTTGAAATGGGTGACTGAACGTTCGGAAAATACAGGTATTCCAAATGAGCAACGAGCCGAAGCCTACACTTCGTTGGCTGCTAAGGAAAACACTTGTGCCAATGATATTACCGAAGACGAAGCAGTAAAAAAGACAGTTACAAAAGACGGAAAACCGACTTTTACGTTTGCAAAACCAGCTGATTCGGCAAATTTGGAGAAGTTGAAAGGTTGTATTCAAAAAGGAACTGATCTGATTGATAAAGCACTCCAACTTGAAACCGAACAATCTAAAAATGCCAAGTCTGCGGTGTACAGCACGTTGAATGATAAAGATTTAAAAGCATTGCTTGATAGCTTGAAGCCATTTGAATCGGCCCGTTCATACCAGACCAGTTTGTTTGTTCAGTCAAGCCGTCTGGCGGAAATGGAAGAACGTAACGACGATAAAGATAGATTTAAGAAAGAAGCAGATGTGGCACGCGAAAAATTCAAAGAATTGAGCTCAGTCACCAAGGCGATTAAAGACTTACAGGATGAGCGGGCTCGGATTGCCGCCGGAGAGGAAGCAAACTCTAATACCGCCAAATAGTGTAAAATTACATAATTTGCTTTAACAGATAGGCGATACTCAATTAATATAGATTTTGAGTATCGCTTTCGTTTATCCAAAATATGGTTCGAATAGAAGACATTATCGGCAAAGTTGAAGAAAATCATCCGCAATCAAATGTGGAGCTAATCCGACGTGCCTATTTGTTTTCAGCCCTTCACCATCGGGGGCAAAAGCGGGCTAACGGAGAACCTTATCTGGTTCATCCGCTGGCGGTGGCTGATATCCTGGCGGACATGAGGCTCGACGAAATTTCGATTTCAACCGGTCTCTTGCACGATGTAGTCGAGGATACCCTGGTGGACCTCGATACTCTCCGCTCATATTTTGGGGATGAAATCACGAATTTAGTGGACGGACTCACCAAAATAGCCCAGATCAGCACGCTCTCAAAAGAAGAACAGCAAGCGGAAAATGTTCGCAAAATGGTTTTGGCGATGATCACGGATGTTCGGGTAGTTCTCATCAAACTGGCGGACAGGCTTCATAATATGCGAACGATGGAATTCCTGAGACCTGAAAAACGGGCCCGGATTTCTCAGGAAACACTCGATATTTACGCTCCGATTGCCCACCGGTTGGGAATGGGGAAGCTGCGAAGCGAGTTAGAGGATCTTTCGTTTCAGCATATATATCCTGAGGATTACCAAAAATTATCGCTCGAAATCGAAGCCCGCCGCCCTGAATTGGAAGCCACGCTCGATAAAGTCACTAAAACAATTGAAGAAAAACTAAGGGAAAACGAGGTCCCGTTTGTCCAGGTTCAGGGTCGAGTCAAACGGCTTTATTCACTTTGGAAAAAGTTAAAGAAACGAAAGCTGACCATTGACCAGGTTTATGATTTGATTGCAGCCCGAATCATCACCGGAAACGATAAAAAGCACTGTTATGTAGCCTTGAGTGTGATCCATGACCTCTGGACACCCGTTCCTGAGCGTTTTAAGGACTGGATTGCCATTCCGCGCGACAATCTCTACCAATCACTGCATACCTCGGTCATTGCCGAAGGAGGGAACGCCTTTGAGGTTCAGATCCGGACCGAAGAAATGCATCAAATAGCGGAAGAAGGCGTGGCGGCCCATTGGAAGTATAAAGATAATAAACTTGGCAAACGCGATGATGATGAAAGCCTCGATGTTTTGCGAAAAACTGTCGAAACACTACTCCTGCCGTTGGTCGAAACAACTAATGAAACTAAAGATTCGCGTGATTTTATTGAATCTTTGAAACTTGATCTGTATCCAAAGGATGTTTATGCCTTTACCCCGATGGGCAAGGTGATCCAACTGCCACGGGGCGCAACTCCGATTGATTTTGCTTACGCCATTCACTCACAGGTTGGCGATACTTGCACCGGAGCCAAAGTCAATGGCCGCATCATCTCTTTGAGAAGTGAAATAAAAAACGGGGATATGATTGAGATTTTGACTAATCCGAACTCAAAACCTTCGCGTGATTGGCTTAGTCACGTGATCACTTCACGGGCGCGGAACCGGGTTCGTCATTGGATTTCTGAACAACAACGGGCGGAATCAATTGAAATAGGTCGCAAACTTATCGAAAAGGAAGCGGAGCGATTTAAACTTTCGGCTAAAAAATTGCTGACTGATGGCGAGAGCGGAATGAAAAAGATTGCCAATGAGTATGGTCTGGGCCGCATTGATGACCTGCTGGCGTCCATTGGCTATGGCAAAACTTTGCCGCGAAGTGTAATTGCCAAATATCTCGGGGCGGAAAAATTTGCCGAATTAGACCCGGAAAAGAAAAAAGAAACAGCCCTCCAATCAGGCGTCAAGGCGGTCAAAAAATTTATTG
>JANOEF010000317.1:0-11797 GCA_031413075.1 Acidobacteriota bacterium
GGAAAAATGGGCGCGCTTTATGAAAGTTTTTTGCAAGATGCCAGAGCCGGTGGCGTTCAATTTTCAGACTCGACTAAATATGTCCGAATTCAACTGACCCGTAGTTTTACTATCGTCAAGTTAGAGCGCAACGGTGAAGAATTTGAGGTTAGAACTAAAGTTTTAGTCGGAGCCGACGGCGCTAATTCGAGAGTCGCTAAAGATTTACAACTCGATCAAAACACAGAGTTTATTGTCGGCGCCGAAGAAGTTTATGAGGGAGTGCCAATTTTTGATGAACCGCGTCTGCATTGTTTTCTGGATGCCAAACTCGCGGCCGGTTATCTGGCTTGGGTGACCAATGACGGCGAGGATGTTCATATCGGTGTCGGCGGAAACTATGCCGGTGCAAATCCGCGAGAAGCATTAGAAAAGTTCAAGCAAAAAGTTGTCGGAAAAATCGTGAATTTAGTCGGGGCAAAATTAGTTGAAAAACGTGGCGGGCGCATTCCGGTCGGCGGAGTTTTGCCAAAGATCGCCAATGAACGCGGGTTGTTGGTTGGCGATGCGGCGGGGGCAGTCTCACCGCTCACGGCGGGCGGACTCGACCCGGCCATGAGACTTTCCAAATATGCGGCGGAAATTATCTGGGAAAGATTACAAACGGATAATCCCCAGGTTTTATTGAATTACTCGGGCGAGGCGTTTCGCGCCAGATTCGTTTCGCGCCTCTGGATGCGCCGGTTCATTGCCACTTTTACCAATCAAACTCTGTTAGAAATCGGTTTCGCTTTTTTACGCTTGCCGATTATCAAGAATTTTGCGAAGCACGTCTTTTTCGGACGCGGTTCGTTTCCCGATTTTGTAGTCTCAAATCCCAAATCTCAAGTCACCAGTCAAAAAACGGCGAACTTGAGCTTTGAGTCCTGAGACTTGAGCCTAAAAAATTATGAGCGAAGAAACTATAAAACCATTGATGAGTGAACGGACAAAACTCGGCTTAGAAGTCCTGGAAGCCGCAATTTTATTGGGGATTTTGGGCGATGCGTTGCTCAGGGCGACGCCGTGGGGATTGAATGTTTTACTCTTTATTTTAGGACTCGTCGCGGCGATGATTGCGCTTGTTTATCGGCGGAGGCGAGAGTTTTGGAATGTCCAAACGCTTCTACTTCACGGGGCGCTGATCTTTTTTGCGGCCATGTTCGTCTGGCGCGATTCGATCGAATTGAAAGTCGCCAACACCTTTGCAATTCTTTCGATTTTGGCAATTTTAACCTTGCCTGCGCTGAAAATTCCGACCCAAATTGCAGGTGTCGTTCATTACGGATTCGGATGGATCTGGTCTGGAATTAACGTTGCCTTTGCGCCGATTGCACTTTTGGTGTCTGACATAAGTTGGAAAACGATTCCGCAAACGGGTTGGTCAAAACATCTGATTGCCGTCTTTCGCGGATTGGCCATTGCGACGCCGATCTTGTTGGTTTTCGGTGCACTTTTTATGGCGGCGGACGCGGTTTTTCAAGGCATTATTGAGAAAACTTTTAACCTTAATCCCGAAGTTTTGTTCACGCATATCATCTTAATCGGTTTTCTTTCGTGGGCAACTGCGGGTTATCTGCGCGCTTCGATGATGGGCGGCGAAGAAAAGAAAGAAGCTAAACCTGAAATAAAACCGCCAACTTTGAGCATTACCGAAAAGGCCGGAGATGAAAAAACTACTGAGCCAAAAAAGGAAGAAAACATTTGGGATTGGCGTAATCTGAACAATTCATTTTTGCCGAACTCTTTGACGCTCGGCGCGATTGAAACTTCGATCGTTTTGGGCTTGATCAATCTTTTGTTTTTGAGTTTCGTGATCGTTCAACTGCCGTATCTTTTTGGTGGGTTTGAGCTGGTCCAAAACACGCCGGATTTCAAATTGGCCGATTATGCTCGCCGTGGTTTTGGCGAACTGGTGACGGTTGCCGGGCTCGTTTTGCCGATTCTACTGATTTCGCATTGGCTGCTTCGCAAAGATAAACCGATTAACGAGAATATTTACCGCATCTTGGCTGGAATCCAAATTGTTTTGTTATTTGTGATTATGATCTCTGCAACGCAAAGACTTCTGGTTTTGACCGGCAATCTTGGTTATGGCCTAACTACGGTTCGGCTTTATCCGATGGCGTTTATGTCTTGGCTGGCGATTGTTTTTGCCTGGTATGGGTTAACGGTTTTGCGCGGAATGCGTGAACAGTTCGCGTGGGGAGCATTGTGGTCGGCCCTGTTTGTTTTAGGAACTCTGCATATTCTGAATCCTGATGATTTTATTGCGCGGACCAACATTCGCTTAATGCAGGAAGGTAGAACCTTTGACGGTTATTATCACACAAATTTGAGTGATGATGCGGCTCCGGTTCTATTGGAAAATCTAGGCACTATGAGTTTTGAAAATCAATGCCGAATCAAAAACAAATTCAAATATCGCTTAAAAGCCGCCAAGGCCGAAACCGATTTTCGCACCTTCAATTTTTCCCGCTGGAAGGCTAAAAATTGGTTAGAACAGAGTCAGGAAAGTTTTGATACGACGGGGTGTCCTTCAAACACTCTGTCTCGGCAGTATGATTACGTGCCAAATCAGGATTAAAGGTTAGCCTGAAGTTGTTAGAGCAAATTTATCGGGTCAATTTCGACATTAACCGTCTTCAGGTCACAAAATTTTTCCTGTGCTTCGTGGAGTGCGAAATCCAGTAATTCACGCAGCTTCTTGCGATTGGCGGCTTTGATGAGGATTTGCAGACGATGCTCGCCTTTGAGCCTTGCGAGCGGGGCCGGCGCGGGGCCGAGAATTCTGGCCTGTCGCTGAGAATTAGCGTTCTGCAAACATTCTTTCAAAATTGCGGCGTTATCAAAGGCATAGTTGTAATTGGTGTGATGCACCAAAATCGAGGCTAGCGCAACAAAGGGCGGATAGCTCAATTTTTGCCGGAAACGAACTTCTTCGCGGTAAAAGTTTTCGTAAGATTGAGTGCACGCGTGTTGGAGCGCATAATGCTCGGGATAAAAAGTCTGAATCAGCACCCGGCCCGGCAAATCACCGCGACCGGCCCGACCCGCCACCTGCGTCAGAAGTTGAAACGTCCGTTCAGCCGAACGAAAATCGGGCAGTGCCAACCCTGCGTCCACCGAGACCACCCCGACCAGCGTGACTTTCGGAAAATCGTGTCCTTTGGCCAGCATCTGCGTGCCGACCAGCATATCAATTTTGTGTTCGCTAAAATCCTGCAAGATTCCTTCGAGTTTGCCGCGCCGCGACATCGAGTCACGGTCAATCCGTTCAATTCTGAGACCTGAAAATTTGCGCCGCAAAATGTCCTCAAGCTGCTCGGTGCCTTCGCCGATAAAATAGATGAATTTTGAATCGCAGAGCGGACATTTTTGCGGAACTTTGGCCCGAAACCCGCAATAATGACACATCAATACATTGTCGCGCCGATGAAAGGTCAGCGTGATGTCGCAGTTCCGGCATTTTATGCTTTCACCGCAACCACGACATAAAACGAACTGCGAAAATCCGCGCCGGTTGAGCAGGATAATTGATTGTTCGCCTTTGGCGTGTGCTTCTTCGATAGCCGACAGGAGTTCGGGCGCAAAAACTTCGTCCTTTCCGTGCTCGCGAAAAACTGTTCGCATATCAACCAATTCGGCCTTGGCCAACGGTCGGTTGGCGATGCGGTTCGGCAAAGTTAAAAGCGTATATTTTCCCTGTTCAGAATTGTAAAAAGTTTCGAGCGACGGAGTTGCCGAACCTAGTACAACTACCGCTTTGGCAAAATTTGCTCGCACCACCGCCAAATCCCGGGCATTGTAAAAAGGCGATTCCTGTTGCCGATACGAGCCGTCATGTTCTTCGTCAACGATGATCAATCCGGCATTGACGAGCGGGGCAAAAATTGCGGAACGGGTGCCGATGACAACTCTCGCCGAGCCTTTGCGGATTCGGCGCCATTCGTCAAAACGTTCTCCGGCTGAAAGGCTCGAATGCAAAATCGCTACCTCATCACCAAAAACTGCGCGTAATCTACGCGAAAAAACAGGTGTCAGCGAGATTTCGGGGACGAGCATCAACGAAGATTTTCCGTTATCCAGAGCCGTTTTCATGGCCCGAATGTAAATCTCGGTCTTTCCGCTACCGGTAATGCCAAAGAGTAAAAAGGCTTGATAAATTGATGAATCCAAAGCCGTTTTGATGGATTCAAAGGCCTCAGCCTGTCCGTCGGTCAGTTCAAAATCGTTGAGTTTGGGGAGTTTTGCATCTTGCAGAGGATCGCGAAAAACTTCCCGGACAAAGGTTTGCACGACCCCGCGTTTTTCTAAGGTTTGGAGCACGGACGCCGAAACATCCGCTTGTTCTAAAAGTTCGGCAAAACCGATTTCACCCTCATTTTCGATTAGTATTTGGATGATCGCTTCCTGCTTTTGATTCAAAATCAGCGGTTTTAACTCCTGACTCACGACTCGTGACTCTTGATTCAAGAGCCGCACAGCTTTCCGGCGTTTCGGTTTTGTTTTAGAAGCAAGATTTCGCAAAAAAGTCGTAACCCAATGTTGTTTGGCTAAATCGCGGATAATTCGCTGGGCAGTTGACGCGCCGAATTCTTTACCGAGTTCGCGCATTGAAACCTCTTCGTGTTCGGCCAGATATTTTAGTAGTTGGACTTTGGCGGTTTTAGCGGTTGAAACTTTCAGAAGCTCATCGCGTCCGTTTGAGGTGATGCGGACAATTTGTTCAGTTTCGACATTCATTCCGGCCGGTAGCGAGGCTTTTAAAACTTCGCCCCAGGATGAAGCGTAATAATCGGCTGCCCAGTTCGTCAGACGAAGTATTTCTTCAGTCAGGAGGGGGTCTTCGTCCAACAATTCGAGGGCGTCCTTGATCTGGGATTCTTCTATTTCTAAAGCTTCGTCTAAAGTTTGGTGAAGTTCAACCACGTAGCCTGTCAGATTACGTTTACCAAAAGGCACCAACAGACGCGCTCCCATTTTGACGTTTTCCTGCAAGTTTGGGGTTAAACGATAAGTAAAAGTTTGGCGCATCGGTAAGGGAAGCGCCAGTTCGGCAAATTTTGGTAACGGTGAATTGACGGCAAAACTAGGCATTGAAATAATTTTGCCACAAAAATAATTTCAGCGCAGATTCGTGGTAGGATTACTCAAAAATGTCCAAAAAATCAAAAAAAAACGGAGCGAACCCAGAATAATTTTGCAAATTTGTGTAAAATAAAAATACTAATTTGCTCAAAATAAAAGGAGTCTCCGGAACAATGAAAAAGTCTTGCTTTTTACTGGCTATTTTAATTCTTAATATAGGAATTTACGCACAAAACATGAACGAAATAAAACCGCCTGTGGCGAAAAAAGAACCAAAAGTTTTGAAGATTCACGGCTACGAAATTGTTGACAATTATGCGTGGTTGCGAAGTTCAAAAGACGATCAGGGAAAAGTCCGAAAAGAGGTCGAAGATTATTTGGTGGCTGAAAATGCTTATACCGAATCGGTAATGGGCGGAACCAAAGATTTCCAAGACGCGCTTTATAAAGAAATGCTCTCGAAAATCAAACAAACCGATCTTTCTTTGCCAACCAAAATCGGAAATTACTGGTATTACACCAAAACCGAAGAAGGCAAACAATATCCGATTTTTTGCCGGGCGACCAAAGAGGATAAGTCTGATGAACAGGTAACGCTTGATCAAAACGAAATGGCTCAAGGTTTCAAATATTTTGCCATCGGAAATTACAGCATCAGCAATGATGGACACCTCCTGGCTTTTTCAACCGACACCACCGGCTATCGCCAATACACCCTGCAGTTTAAGGATTTACGCACCGGAAAAATGCTGTCCGATAAAATTGAACGGGTCACGTCCTCGGCCTGGGCGGCTGACAATAAAACTTTAATGCTCGGAACCGAAGATCAGGTGAGCAAGCGTTCGGATAAAATTTGGCGTTACGAACTGGGTTCCAATAAGCCCGAACTCGTTTTCGAGGAAAAAGATGTCTTGTTCAATTCGGGAGTCGGCCGAACCCGCGACCGCAAATATTTCTTTATCAACTCAGGCGCGGCAACTATGAGCGAAGCCCGCATTCTTTCGACTGAGACTCCAAAAGCTGATTGGAAAGTCATTTTGCCGCGAGAAAAAGACCACGAATATAGTGCTGATATTTATAACGACACGCTTTATATCGTGACCAATAAGAATGCCACCAATTTTCGGGTGGTGACGACATCGCTCACAGATACTTCGGAAAAAACCTGGAAAGATTACATTCCGCATAATCCGAAAGTTAAGATTGACGGCATTGACTTTTTTAAAGGCTACGGGGTTGTTTCTGAAAAAGAAAACGGGTTGGAATATGTCCGCGTGATTGATATGAAAACCCAAAAATCAACCCGTCTCAAAACCGAAGAGCCGGTTTATACGATGGGGCTCGGCGGAAATCCTGAATTTGAGACGCCGACCATTCGATATAATTACGCCTCGATGATTACGCCTTCGACCACCTACGAATATGATTTCAAAACCGGGAAATCAAAGATCTTGAAACAACAAGAGGTCCTTGGCGGTTACGACAAAGCAAAATACGAAACGACTCGGGTGTGGGCGACCGCCCGCGACGGCGTCAAAGTTCCGATTTCGTTAGTGATGAAAAAAGGCACCAAGCTCGATGGCTCGGCTCCGATGCTGCTTTACGCTTACGGAAGTTATGGAATCTCAATGACTCCGAGCTTTAGTTCAGCCCGCTTTAGTTTGGTTGATCGCGGAATGATCTTTGCGATCGCTCATATTCGCGGCGGCGCCGAACTCGGTGAACAATGGCGGCAGGACGGCCGAATGTTTAAGAAAATTAATACGTTCAACGATTTTTGCGATTCGGCCGAATGGTTGATCAAAAACAATTTTACCAAAGCCGATCGGATAGTTGCGCAAGGCGGTTCGGCCGGTGGACTTCTGATGGGAGCAGTTTCAAATATGCGGCCTGATCTTTTCAAAGCGATGATCGCCCAGGTTCCATTCGTTGATGTGATGAATACCATGCTCGACGAAACTTTGCCGCTGACGACCGGCGAATGGATCGAATGGGGAAATCCAAACGAAAAAGAAGCCTGGGATTATATGATTAAATATTCTCCGTATGAAAACGTCAAAGCCCAAAAATATCCGAATATGCTGATCGAAGTTTCATTGAACGACAGTCAGGTTCCATACTGGGAAGGCGCCAAGTGGGCGGCCAAACTTCGGGTGATGAAAACCGATAAAAACACCGTTTTGCTCAAAACCAATATGGGAGCCGGACACGGCGGATCTTCAGGCCGCTATGACCGCTTGAAGGAGATCGCGTTTGAATATGCCTACGCGCTGAAGCAGGTTGAAATTACGAAGTAAAAGAATTATCCGCCAGGAAACACAAAGAAAACACGAGGGATGAAAAATTTGTTAAAATCCTTGGTGCGACTCATGTGAAACTTGGCGGATAATTTTTTATGAATGAAAAACAAATTTTAATCCTGCCTATCGGCACCCAAATCGTTACTTTAATAGAAGTTAAAGTTTTGAATGAAACCCGGCTTGAGCCTCGCGGGTCGGTTGGCGTGATAAAATCTGCGCCGAAAGATGCGGCACATTCTTATTTAATTGAATTTCCCGACGGTTCAATTGCTTCGCTCAAACGCAATCAATTTGCCATCCGCAAACATTTTCAGACCGAAACCGCCATCCTTCCGCTCAAAGACCAAAACCTTTATGATTATGTAATTTATCGTTGTGTAGTCGGCTCGCGGGCCTTTGGACTGGACGATGAAAGATCCGACACGGATTTACGCGGAATTTATCTGCCGCCGGCTCATCTTCATTGGTCAATGGAGGGAGTCCCCGAACAGCTTGAAAACAAGGAAAACGAAGAATGTTACTGGGAATTACAAAAATTTTTACTTCTTGCGTTGAAAGCCAATCCAAATGTTCTGGAATGCCTCAACACTCCGTTGATTGAGTTTAAGAACGAAATTGCCGACGAACTTTTATCCATCAAAAACGCCTTTCTTTCAAAATTGGTTTATCAAACCTATAACGGCTATGTCATGTCGCAATTCAAAAAACTCGAACAGGATCTACGAGTCATCGGCGAAATTCGCTGGAAACACGCGATGCACTTGATTCGACTGCTTTTGCAGGGAATTGAGACAATGAAAACTGGCGAATTAACTGTCAAAGTAGCGGAAAATCGTGATAAATTAATGGCCATCAAACGCGGCGAATTGAGGTGGGAAAGCGTCAATGATTGGCGCTTGATGCTTCACAGAGAATTTGAAATGGCTTTCGCCGACACTAATTTGCCCGAAAGACCTGATTATGAGAGGGTTAATGCGTTTTTAATCAAAGCAAGAAAGGAGATGGTGAAGTGATAAGCGATAAAATCATCAATTGTGAGTTCAAATGTAAATGACTTATGAATTGGAAAGTTCGAAAAATAGGAAAAATGACAACATGAGATTTTGCCCAAGGCGCCAAACGAATTCCCATTTTGCTCGCTCACTCGTGAATACTGGATTCGGCTTGCAATATTCGTTTGCCTATTCCGGCAGATTCATGCGTTTGAGCATACCCTTGAATCGCGGCTCGGCTCGCAGGTTGTTAAGCACCGGACTAACTGCATAATAAACGAGGGTTGGTGAACGATCGGCGACTACCTTTTCGAGCCAGTTCAATGCCTCTTCTTTTTCATTGAGACCAATATAGATAAGTGCAATAGAGTAGCCCGGAACGTAATCTTGGGCAGATTCCTGTTTCAATTGATCGAGCAGCTTCATGGCTTCTTTGCGTTCACCCGATTTCGCGAGCCACAGTCCCAAATATCCCTGGGCTATCGGATTCTGGTTCAATTCAAGAGATTTCCGGGTTTCGGAGATCGCTTCTGGATACATTCCTTTTAATCCATAAACCAAGCCTAAAGCGTAGTAAGCATAGGCAAAGTTAGGATCGAGAGAGAGAGTTCGTTTGTATTGTTCGATTGCCTCATCATATCTGCCGGCATAGACCAAAGTGTCACCGAGATTAGTCCCGATGATCGGCGAAAGCGGGTCAATCTCTTCGGCACGCTTCAATTCCATCAGGGCTTCATCAAACTGTTTTGTCGAAGCTAGAATATCGAGAGCAAACCATTGGCGGGCAGTTGCGTAATTTGGATTTAGTTCGATGGCACGCCGATAGTGCTTTTCACCGCTAATCCGATCGTATTCAAACTGGGAAAGATACGCTCCAAGCGCGGCGTGTGCCTCAGCCAGAGAATCATCCAGTTCCAACGCCCGCAGAGCCGCAGACTTTGCATGCGGCATACTTTCTATTGACGAGGCCACGCCCCAACTCGGAAAGAGGACGTATGTTTCAGCTAAACCCGAATAAGCCAGCGCGTAGTTCGGGTCTTTCTCAATCGCTTGTTTAAAGAAGTCAGTTGCTTGTTTGAGTAATATTTTTGTGCGTCTATTCCAGTTAAACCGACCTTTTAGATAAAGTTGATAAGCTTCGGGGTTGGCTGTGTAACTCTTTACGATCTGTGCTTCATCCGCGACCGAGAGTTTTATTTTAAGATTACTCGAAACATCACTGGCAATCTCGCTTTGCAGTAAAATAAGGTCGGTTTGTCTGCGTGTATATTGCTGACTCCAGATTGCATTTTCGGTTGAAACATCGGAAAATTCAAGGCTCAACGTCAATTGATCACCTCGCTGGACAACCCTTCCGGTTAAAATAGACTGGACATTCAATTCTTTCCCGATCGTTTTTAATGACGTGTCTTTCCCTTTGTAACGAAAGACTGATGAACGAGCCTTGACGCTCAAGTTCGGGATTCGCGACAAACTGCTGATGAGTGTCTCGGTCATTCCGTCCGAAAGAAACTCGGTATCCGGATTACCACTCTCGTTGACGAAAGGCATGACGGCGATAGAATTGATCTGATCTGATCTATTTCCTTTTAACACGAAGCCAAAGTAACCAACGGCTGAGATTACGGCAACGAGAAAAACGGTAGAAATCGCGGTTGCAAACTGGTGTTTTTTCGCTTGAGTGACAGCATACTCCAGACTGGAAGATGAGTTCGTTATATCCTGCATCGTTTGTCCGCTGTTAGTGGACTCAGCGAATAATTGCATTTCATTTTCCGATGACGAGTTTTGCACAATCGAACGGTCCAGCTCGCCTCGAATATCAAGTTCACGCTGTAAATTCTTAAGATCAATCAGTAAATTCTTAGCGGACTGATACCGTTTCTTGATGTTTTTTGTCAGCAATTTGCGGACGATTCGCTGTAATTTGTCGGGTATATCGTCTATTAGAATAGGTTCTTTTTCGAGAATCGAGACAATAGTGTCACTGACAGTTTCGCCTGAGAAAGGCAATTTACCGGCGAGCATTTCATACAGGATGACGCCCAAACTCCAAAGGTCGCTTCGTGTATCAACCTCCAGACCGCGAACTTGCTCAGGTGACATTTGACTGACAGTCCCGAGAATCATCCCCGGCTGACTAAGCATCATCTTCAAACTTGAATCAGTTTCAGACGAATCAAAATTAATTCGTTTTGCCAGTCCAAAATCCAGAACTACTGCCAAATTCTGTGAAGAAATGATAATGTTGGCGGGTTTGATATCGCGATGAACGATTCTCTGGTCGTGTGCCTCAGAAAGGGCGTCAGCGACCTGAACGGCAATATTCAGGGCATCGCCGGGTGTCAATGCTCCGCCTTTGAGTTTTTGCGATAGTGTTTCGCCTTCGACATATTGCATGACGATAAAACTGAATCCATCGTATTCGCCGATCTCGTGAATTGTGCAGATGTGTGGGTGTTCGAGTGCCGCTGCGGATTGAGCCTCACGCTCGAACCGTTTACGGGCGTTTTCGTCTATCGTTGAGTTTCGCGGCAAAACTTTTATTGCTACATGACGATTGAGACGAAGATCATGGGCGAGGTACACTTCACCCATCCCGCCGGCACCGAGCATCCTGATGATCTGAAACGAACCAATTCTCTCGTCTTCGCGTAGTTTAGGCTGAGTTTCCTGGGGGGCGAGGCCAAACTTTGGTAAATCTATAAAACTATTCTTTTCATCATTGGCAGTGAGCAGTAGTTCAATTTCCTGACGTAATTCGGTGTTTTGACCACAGGCCTCAGAAAGAAATGCGTCTCGCTTATCCGCTTCTTTTGCCAGAGCGGAACTAAAGATAGTACTAATTTCCTGCCATTTTTCCGGAGTCATTTGATTTCAGATTTTAGCCAATCGCAGGCTACTGACCATTCTTTCACGAAAACAAATTCCTCTCGATTGAGATTCGTTCGACCTCGCCACTTTACCTCTCGGCAGGTTGGCTGCGTGCGGTAAAGACCCTTTCCATTTTTACTTATACCTTAATTAATGAATCTTCAAGATTATAGCAAATTAAACAAGTTGGCGGAAACCTATTTATTAACCGATTTATGATCACCTGTGTAAACCAATATAAATCGATCAATCCAAGAAATCAGCGTTTAATCTTCTCCGCTTTAATCTGCAGAACAGTTTTTAAAAGAAAACCGGGGATCAACATATTGGTGACGACTTCAAATTCTAAATAAAGTCTTTTTGTAATGCTAAGGAATATGTAAAAAATAACTTATAACAGTTTTAATTTTTGTCATGTCTTGTCTCCAAAGGAGACCGACAAGATAGCGGAGGGTGAAACCCTCCGAGGTTGACAAATATTCGTTTTGACGCGGCGAAGCCGTTGTCAAACAATCAATGAGT
>JANOEF010000318.1:0-11573 GCA_031413075.1 Acidobacteriota bacterium
AGTGAACTTTCAGATCTTGAATTGAAATTAAATTTTCTGAGTTATTTGACATCTTTGGCCTCTCTCTCCTTCAAAGATTCTTCGTAAGTTTCTTTTGCAAAATGGCACAATGACCAATGATTTTCGTTAATTTGGACGAATGGCGGATAGTCCTGGAGACAAATATCCTGCACTTTTTCGCAACGCGGGGCAAAGGGGCAGCCTTCGGGCAAATGAGCAACATCGGGCGGGAGTCCCGGAATTTGATAAAGCGGAGTGCCCTCTTCGTGAGCCGGATCGGGGACAGATTTCAAAAGCCCTTTAGTATATGGATTAGCCGGTGTTGCAAAAAGTTCTTTGGTCGGCGCCTGTTCAAAAACCTTTCCCGCATACATGACAATGATTTTATCCGTCATCCCCGCCACGACTCCCAAGTCGTGCGTAATGAGAATGACCGAGGTGCCAAGTTTGGTCCGCAAATCTTTAATGAGTTCAAGGATCTGCGCTTGAATTGTGACATCGAGCGCGGTGGTCGGTTCGTCGGCAATCAGCAATTCCGGCTCACAGCTCAAAGCCATCGCAATCATCACCCGTTGCCGCATTCCGCCCGAAAATTCGTGCGGATAGGCATCAACCCGACTATTGGCATCGGGAATCCCAACCATTTCAAGCATTTTGATCGCGTGTTTGTACGCCTCGGCTTTGCTGTGGTTGAGGTGAAGTTCCGTGACTTCGGTCAGTTGGGTGGAAATTCGCAAAAATGGGTTGAGCGAAGTCATCGGATCCTGGAAAATCATCGCGATTCGTTTGCCGCGAATCTTTCGCACTTCTTCGAGCGAAAGTTTGCGGATGTCTCTGCCGTCAAAGATGATTTCGCCGTCCACGATTTTTCCCGGAGGCTCCGGAATGAGCCGCATAATCGAAAGATTGGCGACCGATTTGCCGCTCCCTGATTCGCCGACGATACCCAGTGTTTCGCCTTTTTCCAAGTCAAAAGTAATGCCGTCAACGGCTTTGACGACACCGTCTTCGGTCTGAAAATAAGTCTTTAAATTATTGACTGTTAATATTTTTGCGTTGTTCATTTACTATTTTGCAACCAATTTTGAAAATCATTTAAAACCTCGAATTGGTCATTTGTTTGACTGCGATTTAGAAAATCGGTTAAAACCCTGACAGTTAAAATCGGTAAAGCCGGGCTTTGGTCTGAAAGAAGATATTCGCCGGTTTCCGAGAGTTCGAAAATTCGCATCAAGCCGCCGTCATACAGCCAAAACTCCTTAATGCCAAAGGCCCCGTAAATCTCGAATTTGTCATCCGATTTATGACTTTCGTCAATTTCAACGACAATGTCAGGCGGAGTGTCGGTCTCATCATCAAATAATTCTTTTTTGAAACTGGCCAGGTGCGCATTTTGGACATAATACGATTCGTCAGGGTCGGCGCCTTTTCGCGCTTTTTTTGAAATCAAAGTCATCGAACCAGCCGAAATTACTTTTATCTGCATGAATAAACTGACCATCCGAACTAAATCATGTAAAAAACGTGAAATATTTTCGTGCTTAAACCCTTGCCCTATAATTTTCAAAATTCCCCGGTGATAGCTGATTTTGAGATTGGTATGGTTCAAAGTAGCCTGGCTTAGTTCGAGATAATCATCCCAGCTGACGCCGTAAAACGTCCGTGTTTCGTCCCGACCGACGTCTGCGATAAATTCTTCAACTTTTGAAATGGTGGCAGTTGTCATATGGCTTAACTATTTACACTGTCGGATGCCCGAATTTTCGGTAATATCAATTTCGGTGACGACCTTTTTACCCTCCACCCGATTGTAATAAAAACTCACTCCGCGATATTCTAAACCGCTTTTCAATTTGCCGTATTTCTTTTCTACCTCTTCGACTGTGCTTTTGCCTAAAATGATGCCTTTACTGGTTTTTGCTTTGTAGGGGGCTTTTATCTCAAGGACAAAAACTTGCTTTTTTTTATCCGATTGGCAAATGTAAAAGGCTAAACCGAGGCGATAATAATTCATTTGAAAAGAGTATTTCTTGTTGACGATCCATCGGTATTCCTTTCCAAATTTTTTAATGACATCATCCATCGAAGATTTACCGATGGTGATTCCACTCATCCCTTTGCCTTCGGTCACGACGTTATAATTTTCCGGTGGACTCGGTTTTTTTTGAGCATTTGCCGAATAGACAAATAAACAAATTATTAGAATAAGCAGCTTCTTCATAATTAAATGTTCCGTAGTTGATTCTCAAATTCAATCAACAGGTCAAATTGGTCTTCGGTTTTACTACGGGTTAAAAAGTCAGTTAAAATTTTGGCTGTCAAAAATGGAAGTTCAAGACTAGCCGTAACTTCTCGAAAGACATTGTTTTCCAACCGATAAATCTTTAGTTTTTCTTCATCATAAAGCCAAAATTCAGCAACTCCAAAGGCTGAATAAATCTCGAATTTTTCTTCGGAAGAATGGTGCACATCCACCTCAACCACAATATCGGGAACATTTTCAGCCACATCAATCTTGGCTTTGCCGCTTACCAAATGAGCACGGCCGACATAAAAACAAGCGTCCGGCTCAACCCCTTTTTTGATGAATGATTGTTTAATCGTCGGACTGCCAAAATGCAAAGCTCTGATACGCAATGTGCGGCTTAAAATGCCGACTAATTGTTTGATAAATTCAATAAAATACTCATGCTCAGAGGATTTAGACATAATTTTTAAGATTCCGTCATTGTAAGTTGTTTGAACTGAACTTCCATCTAGTTCGCTCACAATCTCTTCATAATCAGCCCAACTTACTCCAAACATCATAAATGGAGTTTTCGGCGATAAACTGTCTAGTAAATCTTCTTTTGTAAAAGTTGTTTCTATTGTCACCATAGCTAAAATTTTCGGGTTTGCGGGTCAATCGCATCGCGCAAACCATCACCCAAAAAGTTAAGTGAAAAGAGCGTTAACGCCATCGTCACGCCCGGAAAGATCAATTGCCACGGATAAATACTGATGTTTTTGATGCCGTCGGCCACCAGACTTCCCCACGAGGCGTAAGGAGCCTGAACACCGATTCCCAAAAATGACAAAAAGGCTTCGGTCAGCATCACGGACGGGATGGTCAAAGTAGCATAAACAATCACCACCCCCAGCACATTTGGCACCAGATGCCGGAAAATAATTCTAAAAGTCGAAACGCCGGTAGCTTTGGCCGCTAAGACAAACTCCTGGTTTTTGAGCGACAAGATCTGTCCCCGCACCACCCGCGCCATGGTCAGCCACGAAACCAGTCCGAGCGCGAAAAACAATAAAAATATCTGCGACATTCCTTCGCCGCCGCCAAACGTCACTGACAATGATTTGATCCAGCCCGGCGTGTTCGGTCCGCCGAAAACCGACAGGAGCACGATCACCACCAGAATATACGGAATCGAATAAATGCCGTCCACCACGCGCATCATAAAATTATCCAGCCGACCGCCAAAATAACCTGCAATCGCGCCGTAACTGACGCCGACCAATAACGAAACGATGGTCGAAATGATACCGACCATCAACGAAATCCGGCCGCCCTGCAAAACCCTGGCAAACTGGTCCCGCCCCAAATCATCAGTCCCCATCCAATGCCGCTGCGAGGGGGCAAAAGATTTTAATAACGCTGAATCCCGGGGAACGCCGTCGGCCGTAATTTTGGCGAAGTTTTCCAGTAAAATCGGTCCAATAAAAACCGTCAATGTCATCAAGACCACAATAATCAGCCCGAAGACCGCTAATTTATTTTTCAGCAGTCTTTTCCAGGCGTCTTGCCAGAGCGATGTTCCTTTAATAATTTCTTCTTGCATAAATTTTATCAACCTACTTCGGTAATAGTGGTCAGCCGTTTACTCGTAACGAATTCTCGGGTCTAAGAAAGCGTATGAAATATCAACTATCAAATTGAAAGCCATGATCAAAATCGAGAGAAAAGCGACGATACCCAAAATTAAAGGTTCATCGCGGTTCAAAACCGATTGAATAAAAATATTACCCAGTCCGGGAATGGCAAAAACTCGTTCGACCACCACGGTTCCGGCTAAAAGGGCGGCCAGGGCCGGGCCCGTAAAAGAAACTACCGGAATCAAGCCGCCTTTCAAAGCGTGTCTGAACAAGACGGTTTTTTCGTCCAGACCTTTGGCACGGGCCGTGCGAATGTAATCAGAGCGCAAAACCTCCAGCATTCCGGCCCGGGTCAAACGGGCGATATAGGCGGCATAAATCGCTGAAAGGGTAATCACCGGCAAAACATAGTTCATAAAGCCTCCGGCGCGGGCCGGCGGAAAAATGTAGAGCCAAAGCGAGAAGACGATTACTAAAATCGGGCCAACCACAAAATTTGGAACTGATTGTCCGAGCATCGCCAGCGACATCGAAGCATAGTCTGCCGCCGTATTTTGTTTAAGGGCAGCAATAAATCCGGCCGATAGTCCAATCACCAACGCCAAGAGATAGGCAAAAATGCCAAGTGTGGCCGAGTAGGGAAAATGGTCTCTGATGATTTGATTGACCGGTCTGTCCGTATATTTCAACGAAACTCCGAAATCAAGTCGTAAAACATTGCCCATCATGATCAAATATTGCATATAGATGGGTTCATTAAGTCCATATTTTTCCTTGATATTTTCTTCGATGGCGGCCGGAAGTTTTTTCTCGCCCGAATAAAAATTACCCGGCGCCATCCGAATCAGCCCCCAGGTGACCGAGACGACCAACAAGACCATCGGAAAAATGATTAACAATCGGCGAATAATAAAACTAAACATAATGTTTTCCTTAATCCAATTTAGCGGCGGCAGGTTTTGACGCGGCCGGTTTATTTGCTTCAAACGCTTTTTGCGAAGCCTCAAGCTGCTTGAGCTGTTCATCTACGGCCGCATCGTTGACCTTCATCAGATTCTCGACCTGAGTGTCCCATTTTGACGGATCACGTTCGAGATAGATGAATTTCCAGGCGTGCAGCGTCCCCGGATTTGGATACATACCTTTCACAAACGGCTTTTTGATCCAGTTCGTGGCTTGTGTCTGGAGCGGCAAAACCGGTTGATTCTGCAACATTAAGAATTCCGCCCGGGCCAAAATCTCAAAGCGTTTTTGCGGATCAATCTCTTTGTTGGCTTCGTCCAGCATTTTGTCAAATTTCGGATCATGCCAACCGGTCGAGCTATCATTCGGGTCACGGTAAAAGAGATTTAAGAACGTGTACGGGTCCATATAATCACCGACCCATCCGGACCGCGCCAACCCCTGATAATCAACTACTTTACGAACCGGTAAAAACGTTTTCCATTCCATATTTTTAAGCGGGACGGTGATGCCTAAATTCTGTTTCCATTGTGACTGCATAAATTCAGCCGTGGCTTTATTGCTCTCCGAAGTATTGTAGGTAACAGAAACTTTATCCACCGGAAAGGTCGGACAGGACCAGCTATCGCCATCTTTAACGACCGGATAACCCGCTTCGGTCAAAATTCGCCGGGCTTGTTCGGCATCAAACATTCGTTTGCCCCAATCTTCGGCCGAAATTTTGTTGGCCTTTAACTCTTCGGCAAATATTTTGGTGCGGGCTTCGTCATATTTCGTCAAAATGCCTTCGGGAACAAAGTTAAATAGCGGTTTAGTAGTTTTTCTAAATTTGGAAAGCCCGTCGCGGTCAATCGCTAACGCAAAAGCCTGTCTGATCTTCGGATTGTCGGTCGGAAATTTTTTGACGTTAAAACAATAATATTCGTTGGCGACTTCCGGATGATTCAAGTATTCATCCTTAAATTCACGGACGACTTCGTTCCAGGCCGCCGGAGTTGTGTGATTATAGGTCGCATGAACCTCATTGGCTTTGTAAAGATTCATCATCGTCGTTTGTTCGTCTAACGGGTAAAACTCGATCCGGTCAAGTTTGACGTTGGACGCGTCCCAGTTATTCGGATCTTTTTCGACGACGAGCTGATCATAGGGTTTATTGACAACCAGTTTGAAGGCTCCGCTGGTCACAATATTTTGCGGCTTTACCCAATTTTCTTTATGTGTTTCGATGGTGCGCTGATGCACCACCCGGAAAAATTGATGCGGAAGTAACCCGAGGAAAAACGGTGCGGGTTGATAGAGTGTTATCCGGAGTGTGTAGTCGTCAATGGCTTCGACTCCCATATCCTCACCTTTGACCGTGACTAATGGCATCTTGGCAAAACTTCCGCTGTAATACCCCTCAAGCAAAACCCGATTGGTATAGAAAAATTTGGTGAGCGGCTTTTTCTTCTTTTTGGTTTTGGCTTCTTTATCCTCAGCAGTTTCGGCGGCGGCGATTTCCTGATCTAATTTTTGATTGGCATCGGCGATCTTTTTGTTTTCCGCTTCAAATTTGCCGATTAGTTTTTTGGCCGCTTCAGAAAGTGTCAGACCTTCCGTATTTTCTGCACTATTCAAACTCTCTTCGGCCAGGATTTTGTTCAAACCGTCAATCAAATTTTGTTTTGCGGTCTCATCACAGGTCGCGGCGCAACCGGTCAGGGCATTGCCGAGTTTAGCCTGTAAAAGGCGGGAAACGCCGTCGGTTCCGTTATTGACTTGGCTCACAAAAGCACTTGAGTCTTTCAGCTCAGAGGCTTTTATTTTGAAAAACGGTTTTAATTTGTCATCGCCTTCGAGGGTTTTTGCCAGCGTAAAAGTATCGCTGGCAACCGTCAATCTTTCCGGTGCTTTGATAAATTGATGGAATCCGCTGTCTGCTCCGATGGTACTGGCGCTGGCTTCGCCGCCACCGCTTTCCGGGTCAAAATCCTTCTTTATGAGAAAGTTACCCTTTTCATCCTGAACAAACATTTTTCCGCCATTGTAGGCTTCGGAATACTTAATATAATACGCGAGATAGGCGTTTTGCGCGGCCAGTTCGGGAGACATCGCACGTCGCAGGGTATAGACAAAATCTTTGGCTGTGATCGGGTCTCCGTTCGAGAATTTAGCATTTTTGCGGAGATTAAAAACATATTCGGTTCCGTCCGAACTCGTCTCCCAACTCTCCGCGATGGCCGGAATCGGCTCCATCGTTTTCGGATGATATTCCAGGAGCCCATCATACATGGCCATTAAAATTCTGGCTTCGGGCTGACCGGTCGGCACTTGCGGATCCAAAGATTCCGGTTCCGACCCCGACACGTATTTCAAAACATTCGCTTTCGGAACCTCGGTTTTCCCATAAAAACGACCGTTCGCTGAACTCGTGCAACTACTGACAAACAACGACAAAATAATCAAAGCAACGCTTACACGAGCTTGACCAAAACTACTCCGCGTCATAACTTACGCTCCTTTTGTAATTCTTTCTGTAAAATTAGGGGAAAGCCGATTGGGAAAAATACCCAAGCTTAAAATATCACGTTCTAAACTTTGCAAGCAACATAAAACATTTCTAATTCAGAGAGTTAGAGTTTGTTTTGGAATTATTTGGTTGCCAATTGTTATCAATTTCAACCTTTTTTAACGAATGCGCGTCGAGTAAGTTAGTCTCAAAACCTTTGATATAAGGTTTTATAAGAGAAAATGACATCGGAAAATAGAGGGGAATTGCAGGAAGTTTTTCGAGGGCTTCTTTTTCGGTCAAAATCAGTTCCTCTCGCTTATCAATCACCATTTGAGCCGCCTTTTCAACGGTTATCTGAGTTTCGTCATTGTCGGAAAAATTCAAATTTGCTTCGGCCGTCTTTTCGTTCAAAATGTTATTGGAATCATCCGGTTTGACTCCTTCATCCGTGGTTTGAGTTGAAAGAGGTAAAGTCGGCGTTTTTTCAAACATCGCCAACATATTCGCTGTTTCATCGTTGGTCGGCAACACTACGCCGCGGCGAACGAGGTCATACTCGCCGTTTTGAAACGAATTTTGAAAATCATCTTTGTCTTTCAGAACAATATTGGTTTCGATATTAAGATGTTTTTTCCACATCTTTTTGACCGCCCCGGCGATCCGTTTTTGCAAATCGTTGCGATTGACGAGAAGTGTCACGGCCGGAAAATTTTGACCGTTGGCAAAACCCGCTTCGCTCAAAAGCTGTTTAGCTCTTTCAACGTCCAAGGCTAGTTTTTCGTGCTCTTTAGCCTCTGCTTTCAGGGTTTCACCGTTTTTGACAGCATCTATAAATGGTAGAAAAACCGTCGCCGGCTGAGTCGCCCCGTCCATCTCGTCCTGGGTCAAACGTTCGCGTTCGATGGTGATCGCTAACGCCTCGCGAACCCGGACGTCATCGAACGGCTTTTTGTTCAGGTTAAATTCGTAAAAACTGAGCGCACTATGCTTGGTCTGCTGCAAATCCTTGTAGGTCATCAATAATTTAAGCGCCAACGGGGCAAAATTTGCATTACTGACTGCATCAACTTCGCCCGCCCGATAGGCCGCCAAAGCCTGTTCGGCATTGTCCTTGGCCACAAACTTGACCGTTTCGAGTTTAATCTCGTTTTTGTTCCAATAATTGGAGGCCCGCGCCAGAGTCAAACTATTCTTTTCAATTTCAGAGATGACAAAAGCTCCGTTGGTGATGATGTTTTTAGATAATTCGACCGACTCAAAATTCTTTCCGTCTCCATAAACCGGACGAAAAATCGGATAGGCAACCAGCCGTGGAAAATCTTTATCAGGATGAATGAGCGTGACCTGGAGACTGAATTTTTCGACCGCTTCAACGCCAAACTTTGCTTTTGTTTTAGTCTTTTTCTCAACTTTCGGGGTGGATTTTGATAAAACAGCCGTGTTTGAATTAGACAAATTGGCGAAATTAGCTGTCTCTTTTTCAGCCGAATTTGAACTATTTGCCGGGTCTAAATTATCACTTTCTTCTTCCGCGAAAACCGGCAAGACAGATTCGGTATTCATTCCGACAATATTTTTTAAAAGCTGGCGTTGCGATACCTTATCGCCGAGTTCTGCCAGACGTTTCCATGAGCGAACAAAATCAAGGGCGGTAATGATTTCGCCGTTTGACCATTTCGCATCCTGACGCAACTTAAAAGTCCAGGTCTTAAAGTCTTCGGAGGCTTTCCATTCGGTTGCAAGAGCGGCTATCGGCTCCAAATTTTTTGCATCAACGTCCGTCAATCCTTCGAACAAGGCACGCACCACATCAGTTTCAGGAGCCGCCGCCGCACGCGCCGGGTCAAATGATTTCGGCAATTTGCCATTGCTCCAGCGAAATTCCTGCTTCGGCGGAGGCAAGTTTTTTTCACTGACAAATGGCTCGGTTTTCGGTGTTTGGATTTCTTCGCACGAAAGTAGGAAAATGCTAAGAACTAATAAAAGACACACTTTGAAACGATTATTGATAATAGATAATTGATAATCGTCTCTTTTATTTTTCATTGTCCGTTGTCCGTTGTCCGTTTTTCAAGAGTTGTAACTGCTCGAAAATTTCAACTACTCGTAACTTAGCTGCTTCAAATCCATCGGAAGTATCAATCAAATAGTCCGCGAAACGCTTTTTTTCTTCCTGCGGCATCTGGGCGTTGATTCTTTTTAAGGCTTCAGCCTGGCTTAAATTGTTCCGTACCATCAATCTTTCCAACTGAATTTCGGGTTTGCACCAAACTACGATTAATTTCTCAAAGCGTTTATATCCGCCTGATTCAATCATCAGCGCCGCATCAATTATCGCCATCCCGGTTGGATGCTCTCGCTCATTTTCCGCCAACCACTCGTTTTGCGCCTCGAAAACTAAGGGATGCACGATGGAATTGATCAGCTGGAGTTTGGCCGGGTCGGCAAAAACAATAGCCCCCAATTTAACTCTATCTATTTTTTTATCTGATTGTAAAACGGTTTCACCAAAATTTTCAACTATTTTCTGCCATCCAACCGTATTTGGCTCAACCACTTCACGCGCCGTTTGATCGGCATCGAGCGTGAAACAACCCAGTTCGCGCAAACAAGCACCAACGTAACTTTTACCCACGGCAATTGATCCGGTTAAACCGACTTTGAGCATATCTTAAAACCTTGAGTAGCAACTTTAGTCGCTTATTCGTTTCGAGTAGCAACTTTAGTCGCTTATTTGTTTCGAGTGGCGACTTTAGTCGCTTCCGTTGCTATCATTCCGAGTGTAAATTAACACAAATTCCCCTCAAACTTAAAGCGTCTTAAGACGCCACTCGGAACAGTTTCAAGTGATGTCTTGATAGTCACTTCTAATTTAGCAAAATTAAAAAATCAGGGAATATTCCCGGTCTTCGCTGGTATTGTCCTATAGGCATTGAGCATTTTAGCAAAACTTATTAAGATTTATTTATGAAAAATTATTTTTCCAGATTCCTTTTTCTCTTCATTCTCTGCCCGATGTTGGCCTGTAGCGGGGTTGCGACCTCGGCCAAAACTACGGTTATTCCTGAGACGACTCCCGGTTCTCATATCACCGTTCAACAAACAGCTATTTTTGCCGGCGGTTGTTTTTGGGGCGTTGACGCTGTTTTCAAGCATGTCAAAGGAGTTACCGAGGTCAAATCGGGTTATTCCGGCGGAACGGTTAAAAACCCTGATTACGAAGCAGTCACTTCAGGACAAACCGGACACGCCGAATCAGTCGAAGTTACATTTAATCCGTCACACGTTAGCTATCAGCAACTCCTCAAAGTCTTTTTTTATGTGGCACATAATCCGACCGAATTAAATCGGCAGGGACCTGATATCGGAACTCATTATCGTTCGGCAATTTTTTATGCCGATGAGGCTCAAAAACAAGCTGCTCAAAATTATATCGCGGAATTGACCAAAGCCAAGGTCTTCAAAAAACCGATCGTCACCCAAGTTGTCGGGCTCGAAGCGTTTTACCCGGCCGAAGACTATCATCAAAATTATGTTGCACTCCACCCGAATGAACCGTATATCATGTTTCACGATCTGCCGAAACTCGAAAATTTACGCAAGAAATTTCCCGAGTTATACAAATCGAAATAAAATCGTCAACTTATTGATCTTTTTTGAAAATTTACTTTTCCGCAAATTTTAGTTTGAGAGTGAAATCATAAATCTGGATTTCGCCGTCCGCCCCGAGTTTGGCTTTTTCTCCGCTTCTGATCGGTTTACCTGAAACGATGGTCGGATTTTTATGCACCGCCGTCACCCAAATCTCTTTGTTTTCATCCAAAACCATTTCGGCGTGTGATCGGCTCATTTTGCGGTTTTCGGTCGGCAACCGTAAGTTAGCGATCTTTTCGCCGTCGTCGCGTCCGATGGTGATTTTTCTTTGAACTATTGGAATTTCGTTGATCTTGCTACCCGTTTGCCATACTTCGACGCGATACAGGATGCCCATCAAAGTCTGCAAATCATCAATCGTCCCAAAGTCGTCAATCGTCCCGAGATCATCAATCGTTTTATCGTTTTTACCCGGCCGGTCAACCGGTTTATCCAGTTTGATTTTTTCCTCATTGAGCACAAACTGAATCGTTTTGTCCCTGACTTCGCGGTTTTCCGAGCCGATTTTGACCTCGATTTCGTCGCCCTCCAAAAGGGCGTTGACCAAAATTTCAACTCCTAATTTTTTAGACGTCAATTCGAGCCGGCCCGCCATCTCTTT
>JANOEF010000319.1:0-3311 GCA_031413075.1 Acidobacteriota bacterium
CAACATCTACCGTCCGGGCGTCCTCGCGGGCGACAGCCGCAACGGCTACGGCAACACATATAAATCATTCTATATTTCTGCCGAAAAGTGTTTATGAAAAAGTTTTTACGTATTTTAATGTGGCTCATCATCCTTACTCTAATTGGACTTTTGACCGTTTATCTCATCAATCTTCGAGTGGCAAGCTATTCAAATGGACAGATTTACCGTTCTGCTGAAACTGTTCCTAATGAGCCGCGCATTGCGATTGTATTGGGGGCAAAGGTCTGGGATGATGGCTCGCTCTCGCATGCATTGCTTGACCGAGTGACGACCGCCGTTGAACTTTACCAGGCCGGCAAAGTAAAAAAACTGCTGATGTCGGGCGATAATCCGACGCCTCAGTATGACGAACCGACGGCCATGAAAAGATACGCGATGGAACTCGGCGTTCCCGAATCGGACATTGTTTTGGATTTTGCCGGCAGGCGAACTTACGACACCTGTTACCGCGCCAAAGAGATTTTTGAAATAAAAAAAGCGATTATCGTAACCCAGGAATTCCATCTGCCGCGCTCAATTTATCTCTGTCAAAATATGGAGGTTGATTCGATCGGAATGGCCGCCAACCGACGCACATATTTGGCCGAAAACTATTGGGCCTTTCGTGAGTTTTTCTCGGTTTTCAGTGCCTGGTTTGAGATGAATTTCATCCCGTTCGAGCCGATTAAGGGTAAAAAAGAGCCGATTGTTTGAGCTTTCCAAATTAATCTTTTCACCGACATTTCCCAAGACAATTTGAGAATTTGGTATTTATCAAAATTGATCATAAAAAGATGCTCAATTCTCACTTTGTTTGCTATTTTTCAAACATTATCTGATTTTTTATAATTTACGGAGCGCAAGTTTGGACGAAAAGCAAACGATGACTAATTTTTAACCGCTTTAAGCTAAGAGGCTTGAGTCAAGCTTGCTTTTTCACTCCTCCCAAATGTAAAAATTTCTCAAAAAGTCTCTTTTTTAGCTTTTTTCAATAAATATTTTTTTTGAAAAAAGTGGTGGGAAATGTCGGTTTTCACAAAGCCGTTAGACTTTGGACGAAGTGCTTGAAACCGGATGCGGGGCTCAAGGGAAAAATAAAGTTAGCCCGTCAATACGAAGAAGACCAGCAAAAGTTTTACGACAGATTGAAAATAAAGAAAAGTTTGCAAATAGCTGATTAGCTTGGGTTTTTGGGTTTTCTTCATTGTCCATTGTCCATGGTTAATTGTGCATTGGTGCTTAACAACTGCGTTTTTTCAAATTAATTTCTTGATGTCCGGATTTTTCTGCGTTTAGCGCTGGAAACAATTTTGAATCCGAACTCAGTTTATTTATCAAAATAAACCGTTTCCCAAATCTTGCCCTCGGTATTGATATTCAACTTTAAGATTTTTTTGTGACTGAACAGAATCAATTCGTCATTGCGAAAATCGAAAAGAGTTTCGGCCTCAAAATTCAAAGGGATTGATTTGATCAAAGTTCCCGTTTTGAGCTCGTAGAGATTAATGAAAGACTGGGCTTTCGACTTGTTCTGGCCTCTCAAATACTTAACCATGACCGCAATTTTTGTTTCATCGCCCGCAAAGATGACACCCTCAATTTCTCCATCTTCAACGCTTTTTCTCAGGATTTCCTTGTCTTGCCGGGTGTCGTAAATAGCAAAGGTATTTCCGGGTTCGCCAAAGGTGAAGAGCGAAATCAATCTACCGTCTTTGGTCGAAGTAATTTTGGGCAAACCTTGAAAATTTATCTCGACATCGGATGTTTTGGTGGTTCCAAGAATTTTAGCCTGTTCGGTTTTCAGATTAAAAACATAAAAACCCCAGGGTTCGGGAAAGACATAATTTTCCGTCGGAGTTCGTGAATAAGTTCGCGGAGTCGGCCCGACAATCAGTAACAGGTTTTCCTTATCGAGCAAACGAAGCGGTTTGATCCAGTAATTAAAAGCCTCCTTTCTGATGCCCTCAAATTTATTCGGCGGGACGGTGATCGGCGCTAAATCCTTAGTCTCCTGTCCCAATTTTTCAACATATAACTCGAGCGGGGCGGTTTTTATATGATCTCCGTCCGAATCGGTCGTCAGTTCACCGCCTAAAAATGTCAGCACCGTATCTTTGTCTATCAAGTCAAAAACTTTTCCTTTGACCTGATGATTAATTCGCTGATTGTCTTTTAGATTTACCAAACGATTCGGGTAAACAGCAAATATTGAGCTGGTTTGAGTGCAGAGAGCAACTCCGAAATCTGAGTCTTGCCCCTCTTTTTCCGGCTCTTTTTTAGTGACAATATTTCCGGTTTTGGAATCTATCAGCGTCACGCCTCCGTACATATCAGTCAGAGCAATTTGAGAGCCATCCGGAGAGACACAATTTTTTCCAAAAGATTCAACGACTTGCCGACCGCAACAGCCCGTCACGACAAACATCGCGGCCACCACTAAAATGAGATTCGTTAAATTTTTCATTGCATAATCTTAACAGTAATCATAAAGGTTTAGACAAAAAAATAAGTCTAACTGTCATTGAATCACGAATTTTAACCGAATCTCCGGCGTCATTACTCAACTGAGATGACGGTCACCGACTTGGGTTCCAGTTTGAGGGACAATTTGCCGCCTTGAACCTTGGCTGAGATGGGTTTTGGCACCACAGTTCTTGGCATCTCAAAGGTGTTGATGCTGTCAACTTTCGGTGCAGTGAGAGTATCTCCGGTGACTGATTTGGCATTAACTCCAACCATATTTAGTTCGATCTCCGCCGATTGATTGGGGTCAATATTAGTTATTGCCACCCACAGTTTTCCGTCTTTTCCTTTCGCGGCAATGACATCCACGCGCGGTAACGTGATGTCGCCGTGAGTGTAGGTGCCGGCGTCAAAATTGACCGGCACCAAGGTCGCATCCTGAAACGGGACATACATTTTGAAGACGTAATAGGTTGGAGTCAGTATCATCTTTTCCTTATCCGTCAGGATCATTGCCTGTAAAACATTGATCATCTGGGCAATATTGGCCATCCGCACCCGGTCGGCGTGGCGGGCAAAAATATTGAGATTAAGCGCCGTCAAAATGGCATCGCGCTGACTGTTTTGCTGAATCAAAAACCCCGGATTACTACCGGGCAAAGGCGCATACCAGGCGCCCCATTCGTCCACTACCAGGGCGATCTTCTTCTCCGGGTCATACTTGTCCATGATGGCCGAATTTTTGCTGATCAGTCCTTCGATCCTCAAGGTGGCTTTGAGAATTTGACTGTATTCCGCCTCCCCGAACCCAACGGACGTATGCTTTT
>JANOEF010000320.1:0-8926 GCA_031413075.1 Acidobacteriota bacterium
GTCAGTTTATCATTTTACCGATTTTACTGCGGATTTAATGGCGAAATGGTTAGATAAGGTCAACGAGGTCGAGTCACAAGGCGGGTTTGCCAAAGCCTTAGCCGGTTATCGAGGGGTTGGTAAAAGTCACTTTTTAGCGACTTTGGGCGCCATTATTTCGCAGCCCGAATTGCGCTCCAGAATTTCGGACTCGTATGTTTCAGCCAGCGCCCAGCGATTGAAACGAAAGCATTATCCGGTTGGTTTTGTGCGTCGCGGATTGCATCACACGCTGCTTGAGGAAATCAAAGAAGCCGTCTCCCAAACTTTTCAAATCGGAGCGGCACATTTGCCGGATGCGGTGGCCCCGCTCATGGAATTGGCGGTCGAAAGATCGGGAGAATTACCCTTTGTGTTGATGGTGGATACGGCTTTTGACCGTTCCTCCAGAGTCTCGCGCGATGATGGCGAGTTGTTAGGCGAATTAGCGGAACTCTCCAAACGGCTAAATATTTTTGTCGGGGTGGCTTTGGATGATGATATTGCCGGAGCCGACGGCGTTAATGCCTCAATTGCCAGAAATTACTCAATTGACTACCTTGATCAGGAACATCTTTACAAAATTATTGAAACGAATCTGTTTCCAAAATATCGTCAGACCCAACATCTGCTGCACGAAATTTACACGGGATTTCGTGAGTTGATGCCGAATTTTCGGTGGAGTGAACAGCGTTTTACCTCGCTTTTTCCGCTTCATCCGGCAATTTTAGAAATCGCCCCGTTTGTGAGGCTCTATGATCAACATTTTGTCATTTTAGAATTTGCCTCTGATGCGGGGGCAAAGGTTTTAGGTCGTCCGGCTAACTCATTAGTAGCCCTGGACGAAGTTTTTGATTCGGTTGAAAACTCGCTGCGAAAGGCGGAGGATTTACGCGAAGCCTTTGAGACTTACGATAAACTCAATCAAGAAGTCGTGGCCAATATTCCGGTCATGCAGCGTTTGCAAGCCAAACTGGTTTTGAAAGCCTTGCTCATTCTCTCTCTTGACAGTGATGGGACGACTGCCAGCGAAATCAGCGCGGCGATGCTCATTTACAACGAAAATGAGCCGGCAAGCTCAATCAAAAACGTCGAACAATTGTTGGAAAAATTTGTTTCGACCAATCCTGAACAAGTTCACCGGATTGCCGAAGACGGACGAGAAATCCGCTACGGATTGAAAGTAAGTGGTAAAGACAATCTAAATTTAGCTTTGGCAGAAGCCGCCCAAAATATTTCCGGCGAGGTCGAGGAGAAAATTTTAAGACGTTTTGCCAAGGAGAGGTTTTCGGATTGGAATCTCCAGATCGAGGACGAAATGTCCCTCATTGATAACACCGACTGTCAAACCGTTTGGCGTGGCTGTTTCAGACGCGGAAGAGTGGTTTGGAACTGGGAAAGGCGCGGCGGCGTAGAAAACCTAGTCAGTTCAGAAAAAACCGCGGACTTTTTAGAATGGGAAGTTATCGTTTGTCACCCGGAACTAAAAGAGGGAATTGACCTTTCTCAGGCCGAAGTCCCGACCGTCATCTGGCATCCATCGCCCTTAAAACCTGAAGAAACCGATGTTTTGCGCCGATACCACGTTCTATTGACCGATAGCGGATTGCGTGAGACCTACGGCGATCAGGTGCGGGCGGTCGGACATGCTTCGCAAACGGCGGTCGAGAAAATCTGGCGGCGTGTATTTCTCGAAGACAGCAAGTTCATCATTGACGGGTTTCAACATGTTTTTTCCGATGAGGCCAAATTTTCTCTGACCTTGAGCGATTTGTTTTCGAATATGTTGAGTTCGCTCTTTGAGTTTCGCTATCAACACCACCCGACTTTTACCAAAACTTTAGGGATGAGCGAGGTTTCGCATTTGGTGAGCGAACATTTTAGCGGAGCCCGCCAAAACACTCCCGAAGTTCAAGAATTAGCGGAGGTTTTTGCTTTGCCGTTGGGGCTGGTCATCCCGCACGAAAACGGTTTTATACTTGAAGCGGACGAAAAACTCAAACAACTACCCTTTGCACGTGAAGTAATGGGGTTGGTCAATGAAAACTCGGGCGAAGCAGTCTCCCTCAAAAAAGTTTATCAAGCCCTCAAAGCCGAGCCGTTCGGGCTGGTGAGGGAGGCGCAACATTTGGTTTTGTCAGCTCTGGTGGCTCAACGATGTGTCGAATTCGTCACCTCCAAAGGAGACCGGATCAATCGCCGGTCATTAGACCTCAAAATTATCTGGGACGATATTGTCGGCATCGCGAGCCCTTTGAATAATCTGTATGAGAGCAAAGAACTGACTAATTGGGCCAGAACTTTGACTGGGGTTGATACATTTCAAACGATTGATAACCCAACCGATTGCGAATTGATTTTGCAAGCTTTGCAAAATTGGCTCAATGATTGGAAAGCCGCCAGAATTTTAGAACGATTTGACGAACTGTCGGATGAAAGTTTAAACACCAAAGTTTGGAAATTGGCTCGACACGCCCAGAAAACCTTTGGCGCCGTAGCCATAACGGTCGAATCAATTTTGAGTCGGGCTATTTCGATGGAAGAAGGGCTGCAAAGAATAGCCGATGCTTTTGCCAATTCGGAAACGGAATTTTTCAACTGCACCAATGATTTGGTAGTGCTCGAAGACTTTATCAGCGGGTTGGGCAGTCGGAAACGGATTTGGGAATATTTGGCTGTTTGCGAATCAACCCGCGATCAAAATATCGAAGTCCTGCACCATCAATTGCTGGAGACGATTGAGGCAGTGACCGAAAATCCGAGTGAAACTTTGAACCAAGAACTCAAAAATATCTGGCAATCCTTTTTTACCCGTTATGCCGAACATTTTGCCATCAAACACGATACGATTATGAAATCGCATCTCCTCCAGGAAAAGTTTGATCAGGTGATGCGCAGTGATGAGTGGTGGGAATTTGAAAATCTTTCGCATTTACCTGTTTTTCACTCGTTTTATTGGAAAGAGGCGCAAAAATTATGTTGGCAGTTTCGTGAACTCGATTGCGGTTTTGATGTCCGGGAAATGCTAAAAATTCATCCGTTTTGCGCCTGTTCGTTCCGGCTTTCGCAATATTCAGAGTGGGAAAATTTGCCGGGTAAGTTAGTTCAAATAGTTGCCAAGGGACGGATCAGCTATCGCAAAACACTGATTATTTTACGCGATACCTTGACCCCGATGCTTGAAAGTTTTATCCGGAATGAAAATGACCGGGAGTTTAATTCGGCCGCTTCAAACCTTTTGAACACACTTGAAAATCAAAATGAAATTAAACTTCTGTCTAACGCAGAGTTGATAGTTTTGGGGAAAACCCTGCAGGGAATCTCGGTTTCGCCTCTTTTACAGGTCGAATTGCCGGCGGAAGTCGGTTTTCAAGGCCGGGAAGAACTACGCCAACAATTAATTTCGTGGGTCAATGAACTACCGAGTGAGCCGTGCCTCCTGAAAGTTTAACAGTGAAAAAGTGAAAAAGTGAAAAAGTAAGCACCAATGCACAATTAACCATGGACAATGGACAATCAAGAAAACCCAAAAACCAAAGTTAATCAGCTATTTGCAAACTTTTCTTGATTTTTCAAAAGGTCGTCAAACTTTTGCTGACCTGCTTAGAAGAGTGAAAAATTTGGTTGCGTTAAAGTTGTAATTTGAGTTATGACTGCGATTGGAAAATGAAAAACGGAAGAAGTGAAAAGCACAAAATTTGAGGGGTTCAATGACCATCCAGACCGATTCGAACGGTAACGCTGACGAGTGAAATAAAACTTTTTCACTTTTTCACTTTTTCACTTTATTCCACTATGAGTATCAACACTATTTCCATCATCGGTGTCGGAAAACTAGGCGGAGCCTTGGCTCTTGCGCTTTTTCAAAAGGGTTATAAAATTCAAAACCTGATTGTCCGTCGCGCGGAATCTGCCGATCAGGTCTCCGATTTAATCCAACCTCGTCCGATCATTATCGGAACTGATGAAATGGACCAAATTGATTCGGATGTCGTGTTAATTACGGTGCAGGACTCGCAAATCTCGACCGTTGTCGAAAGTTTAGCCCTCCAACTCGAACATCTGCCTTTTATTTTACATACCAGCGGTGCGCTTTCATCCAAAGTTTTGCGTCGTTTAAATAGTGAAGGTTGCGAGGTTGCTTCGTTTCACCCATTAGTTTCGGTGAGCGATTCAGTGTCGGGGGCGAAAAATTTTAAGGATGCCTTTTTTGCCATTGAGGGAGATAGCGCCGCCACGGACGCGGCCAGACAAATGACGCAAGATTTGGAAGGGAAACCATTTTCGATTGCGACCAGTCAAAAAGCTCTTTATCACGCCGCTGCGGTCACCGCTTGCGGACATCTGGTAGCCTTGATTTCAGCCGCCATTGAAATGTTATCCGATTGTGGACTAGAACCGCAAAAAGCGCAGGAAATTTTATTGCCACTCATCAAAAGCACGATTTCAAACCTCGAGACCCAAACTCCGGTGGAGGCTTTGACCGGCCCCTTTGCCCGGGCTGATGTCAGCACCCTTGAGCTCCATCTGGCTGCCCATCGCGAAAATTTTTCTGATGATCTCTTAAAAATATATACTCAACTCGGATTACGTTCGCTGAAGTTGGCCAAAGAAAAAGGAGCCAATCCCGAAAATCTCGAAAAAATGCGTCAAATGCTGGAAAATCATTGATTTGAGAATTACTAAACTAATCTGAAATTTAGTTTTTCAACCACAATCCAAAAGTTCTTCTTCACACCTCAACTCGCAAATGTTAAGATATGTGGCGGAGAGTAATTTCCTATTTTGAAGCGAATGAGTAAGGCGGGAAAAAAGAAAGAATTTGAGCAGGAGAGGCAAATATTTCTCGAACATATCCAGGGTGCCGGACTACGTAAAACCGGACAGCGGGATTTGATTTTAGAGACTTTTTTGCGAACCGAAGAACATCTTTCTAGCGAAGACCTATATTGGCTTGTGCAAAAACAAGACCCTGCGGTTGGTCAGACGACTGTCTATCGGACGCTTAAACTATTGACTGAAGCCGGTTTAGCTCGTGAAGTCAGACTCGGCGACGGCAAAACTTATTACGAGCATCACTATGACCACGAGCATCACGACCATATGATTTGCACCGAATGCGGAAAGGTCATTGAATTTTTTTCACCTGAACTTGAAGCCATGCAGGACGCGATGGCGGAAAAGTATAATTTCAAACCGACCCATCATAGCTTGCGGATTTTGGGACTTTGCGACGATTGCCAGCAAAAAGAAACTGATCAGCTTTCATCCGGGGCGCAACCACGAGTTCGCGTGATGACGGGGACGGTTGGCCGGCGGCAGTAACCGGAAGCGGTTTTTGGACTTGATTTACAATACGGCAAAATTATAATAATTATGGAAGTAGAAGTAGTAGAAGTAGAAGTAAAATTTGAACCTTCGGGGAGACACGGGGTTATCCCGGCCGGAACATATTTGATTGATGCGGCGGCACGATTGGGGATAAATATCGAAACGGATTGCGGCCGCACTGGGGGCTGTGACTCCTGTGCGGTGAAAATTACCCAGGGGGCTCACTTGCTTTCTGAGCCAACCAAGGCTGAATTGGAACATCTAAGCGCACAAAGACGTAGTAAAGATGAACGCCTCTCATGTCAGGCTAAAATCGAAAAATCAGGAGAAATTTGTGTTATGACGACCGAAAAAGTAAAACCCGAAGCCACCCCGTTTGAAGCATTTCAAAAAGAATTCGGAGATCTGCCGCTGAATGAAAAAGTAAAGTATCTGCTTCAATTAGAATCAGTTACTTTGAACGAAACATTTTCTTATATTCTCAATCTGCCTTATACTATCGGCGAAAAAATCCGTGATGGGTTGGCTGAATTCGGCTTCAAAATGGAAGAAGCAGAACGGAAAGCTAAACGTCCGACGGAGCATAAACCGGAGCCTGCCGAAGAAGCAAAAGCAGGAACTGAAGCAAAAGCCGCCGAACCAAAAGCGAAAGCCGCCGAACCGAAGGCTAAAAAGACCACGGCCAAACCCAAACCGACCACCGCGCCGAAAAAGCCGGCTGCCCGCAAGCGAACAACCAAAACTGAGGAGAAGCCGAAAGAATAAACTTCCAGCGTGAGCGATAACAAACTGCAAAAAAAACTCCCTGACTCCATCAAAGAAAAGTCGCAATATGTGCTGACTTTCGGGGTCATTGCGACCATGTTGCTGGTCGCCGGGTTTCCTGTTTTTGTCACCGCTTTTTTCGGCATCTTCGCATACTTTTTGTGGAAGACTTTTATCCAGTCCAGTCCTGATCATACCCGTGAAGTCTTTGAATTTTACCTCACCGCCAACGATGTGCTGCGGGATGATGAACGCCGTTGGTTCGGCTTTGAAGTGCAAGAGGTCATCAACAACGGTGAAATAATTTTGCAGAGAATGAGCGGCGCCCCGCCGCTGGTTTATTTTGCCCTCGGTGCGCTCTACCACAAAATCGGCAATTATAAGGCCGCCACCAATCATCTGGCGTATGTGTTGGAAAGTGAATCAGCAGACGAATCGCATTATGTGTATGCTACCCCGGAGTTGAAAAATTACGTCAAAATCCTGCGCAAGATTGAACGCGAACCGGCTGAAGCGCCGCAAACCTCGGCGGCGATCCGGGCACTTGAAAGAACCCGCCGGAATCGAGGAAAAACCCTTTTGGACGAAAGCCGAAAAGCGATGGAAGTGATGGAACAAAAGAAATTAGCAACTGCGGTTGAAAGAAACGAAGAGCGCGGAAATGTCGAAAATGGGATCATTGCTCATCTCGCCTCGGAGAAACCTGAGCCGACTTATCACCAGGAAACTAAGGCTCATCAAGAAACTCAATTTAGTTTTTTGGGAATGAGCGAACCCCTGATCGAAAAGGCGAACGAGACTACCCGGGAACATAATCCGAAACCCAGGAAAAAAGAGACTAAACCAGTTGCTCCGCGCAAACCTATTACTGAAGTCTTACACGATATTTACGATAGATAAGATTGTCGTCTAAAGTTTGAGGGTCTAGGATCGAAAGTCAAAAATGAACTATGATGACTTGAGACTTTGGACTTGAGACTTTAGACTAAATAAATGCTAACTGCTGAAATTATCGCTATCGGGTCGGAACTCTTAACCCCAACCAAAACAGACACTAACAGTCTCTGGCTGACAGAAAAACTAAACGAGATCGGAATTGAGATCAAACTCAAAACCATTGTCGGTGACGATAAATTGCGCCTTGAAGAAACGATTCGAGAAGCCCTTAAACGCTCTGATATTGTGATTTCGACCGGTGGCTTAGGCCCGACCGAAGACGACATCACCCGCACCGTTTCGGCCACCGCCATCGGACGCGAACTAATTTATTTAGATGAGTTGGAACAAGATCTGCGCGAACGATTTCGACGCTGGGGGCGCGAGATGCCGGACATCAACAAACGACAGGCTTTTGTGATCGAAGGCGCGACTGTTTTACCAAATCCAAACGGTTCGGCCGCCGGAATGCTGGTCGAGATGGGTGAAAAAATCTTTGGAATACTACCCGGACCGCCACGGGAAAACCAACCGATGTTCACCAATTTTATTCTTCCCAAACTACGCGAAAAAGCCGGAGAAATATTTGTCAGACGAAGATTTTTACGGGTTTCGGGAATCGGCGAATCGGCAGTTGACGAGGCGATTTCTCCGATCTACAAAACTTACAAAAATGTCGAAACCTCTATTCTTTTCAATAAAAGCGAAATCGAACTCCATCTCTCTGCCCAGAGCCACTCCGAAACTCAAGCCGATGCGATTTTAGACGAATTAGCCCGAAAGATTGCAGAAAAACTTGGGATTGCAGTTTTTGCAATGAACGGCGAAACGATGGAAGAAGTCATTGGAAACTTGTTGAAAAACCAAGAAAAAACCCTATCTATTGCCGAAAGCTGCACCGGCGGTTTGGTCAGCGAGCGGGTCACCGAAGTTTCCGGCTCGTCCCAATATTTTATCGAGTCGGCTATTTGTTATGCAAACGAAGCGAAAATTCGAGTATTGAACGTGCCGAGTGAGTTAATCGTTAAACACGGCGCTGTTTCAGTCGAAGTTGCCGAAGCGATGGCCGCTGGGATGCGTCACAGATCCGGGACAGATTATGCGATCTCAGTGACCGGGATTGCCGGACCGACCGGCGGAACCGAAGATAAGCCGGTTGGCACGGTTTTTATCGGTTATGCGGACTCAACCCAGGTCAAATCATTTAAAATATTGCTTCCCGGCGATAGATATTTGATTCGCTGGCGAGCTTCGCAAACCGCTCTGGATTATCTGCGTCGGCAGCTCTTAAAAAAAAATGCTCTGAGCCATTTGCAATAAATTTTCAACTCATTCGTTCACTGATTGATTTAGTAATCTTGATCTGAGGATAAATAAGTGCTTCAAGGAAATCTGCTGGGCCTTTTAATGTTTGTTTTTGCCGCCATGTTTGTCGCCGTCGGGGCTTTTGTGCTGAAACAACCGGACTGGATCGTGATGATTACAGCTGGTGGCGTCTTAACTATCACCGACCTCATTTTCAGAGTTTTACAGCGGCGGCCAAGCGGCTGGTTGATGGCCAAAAATCTGGGCGGATATTTATATTTTATTCCGGTTTGGGTGTTTGGACTAGTGGTTGCGGCTGTTAATCTCATTTCACACTTGACTCGCAAGTAAATTATGAAACGTTTAGTTTTTTTGATATTTATAGTGGCTTTTACCGCCTTTTCAACCTTTTCGCAACTTGACGGAAATCCTGCAAATTGGTGTCGCAACGGTGCATTTCCGCGTGAAAGCAGTGATTATTCGTTGGGAACCGTCAAAGCCAAAAAAGGCGAGAGAGTCTATTTCTATGGCGATGAGGTAAATTGTCCGAATGCCGGAAATTGTCGGCAAA
>JANOEF010000321.1:0-2454 GCA_031413075.1 Acidobacteriota bacterium
GGTAAAATTTTCACCCAGAGTTCGATCAACCGCTAACAAGCCTTGTTCGAGTCGCTTAAGTTCGCGACTGATATTTTCTTCGACCTCTTGAAAGGTAGCGGCGGTCTCGCTGGCCAAATACTTTTCGACGATCTCTGGAATCAAATGCTCCTCGCCTTTAAATAAATCAAAGAGTGTTAAACCAAATTTATCCAGAGTTTTAGCATGTTTGGATTCAATAAATGAAAAAGATTGGCGATGAAAAATCGTAGTCACCGGGCGGTTCAATATTCGATAAACTTCCCCGCTCTGTGCAAAATAGGCGATTTCCGCCGCCCCGCCGAAATAGCAAATTGTCGGCAACAAATAGTCCTGCACGACTGACCGTAAAACTACACTTGGCGAAAATCGGTGAGGTTCGTTTTCGGCTAATTGAGCTAGTTCTGCCAAAGTAAATTCCCTTTTTATATCCTTGGTTTTATAAGTTCCCTCGGGCGATTTTTTTAAAGCATGGCGAGTCCTGTCCTGCGCCTGATAAAAAAGAGGAAAATAATCTTCATTGATGAGGACCTGAGCGTGATAACCGGAGTTGATCAGTTCCTCGCTCCGTTTCCTGAGAGCCGCGACAATTTCATCGGATTTATTTATCGCATTGACATAAACGGGAGCGGCAAGTTGTTTGAGTCTCTCGTCTAACGGACAAAGCAAAATCATCCCATATTTACCGATAATTTTTGTCAACATTCGGGCAAAAGAGTCTCCGTAATCAACGCCTGAGACCCAACTCTGTTCAACTATTTGGCGCAGTTCTGTCGTAAATTCGGTGTGAGGCAAGGCTTGAAAAAGTTCATCAATGGTTTGATTGATAGAAGCGTCATTTTTTACATATCCAACCGGAAGATTTTCATAACATCTTTTGGGCTCGTTTCTCAATTCGATCAAACTATCATTTTTGTTGATGATAAAGGTATTAGAAACCTCGAGAAAATCATGGTCTTCGGTGGCAATCCAAAAAACCGGAACAGCTTTGAATCCGCGCCCTTTCAGGCATTCGGTCATTTTTACCGCCGACAATGCTTTGTAAATGGTGTAAAGCGGTCCGGTAAAAAGTCCGGCTTGCTGTCCCGAAACAACCGCTACGGTGTCGGATTCACGCAAGAATTTGATATTCTCAAGTGTTTTTTCGCTTGCTCCATTTCCGCGATTTGCCTCTTCGAGAACATCACACAGCGCGTTTCTATCAACTTGATAATTTTTCAGAACTGCGGGTATCCGGTCTGAAATTTTGGTGTGTGATTCGATTGCGTTTGGATAATATTGACGCAGTTGAGTTGGATTTTCCTGATATTGAATAAAAAGCCGCGACTGATGCGGGATGTTGGCAAAAGGTAAACTTTCGACTTGAATTTCTTTTTCGCTCGGACAGGGGCAGACGGCTTTTTGATTCACAAAATTACTCCTTAAAAAAATTGATTATAGCAATTCAAACCGAAAACAAAAAGGACGATGCTTTCACATCATCCTTAAAAACATTGTTAGTTTATCAAAGGTGCGAACGGAACAACCATTCCCCCCTCAGATTATAAGACACTTTAATTATTTAATTTCCATTATCTGCGACGCGCGGACGAGTTCCGGTTTCATTAGATTTTGAAGTAGCGTCTCTTTCAATCCGGTAAATACCTGACGAATGTGTTCCAACGAATATTTTGTTGGAGTTTTTAGCATCAAAAGACAGAGCCCAAACTCTCCGGGTTGGTAATGATATATCTTTTGTATCAAGTTGTTTAAATGAATTTCCGGCATCAACCGAGTGGTAAATACCGCCCCGCTCTTCCGAAGAACTTCCCACAAAGACTTCGTTCGGATTATCGGGGCTGACCAAAATACTGTTGTAACCTCCCGGTGGTAAGCCGCCTCCGCGCCGAATCCAATTTTGTCCGCCATCCCGCGAGAGATAAAAAGTTTGCGAGGTTCCAACGTAAATCAGATTTGGGTTCTGCGGAGCCGTTTCGATCGCGACAATCGGGGTTGTGTCAGAGATACCGGATATTTTAGCCCACGTCAATCCTCCATCCCGCGAAACGATGACGCCGGATCGCACGGTTCCTGCCAAAATTGTTTGTGAATCAGATGCTGGCGAATGGACTGCAAAAACCTGTTCATCAATTCCTGCCCCAAACGATAATTTATCCCAACCGCCAGCAACATTGTAGGTTCGAAAAAGTCCCTTATCGGTTCCTGCTAACATTCCGTTTTTCCCGTCGTTTGTATAACTAAGAACTCGTATCGGATCTTTCAAAACAGCCACGTGTTTAAGTGCGGGAGCAACCGAAGCTTTCCCTTTTACAAACCCGTCGTACAAATCGCCGACCGCGGTACGCGATTCATAAAATAGTTTGTCTCCGTCAATGCGAATCACTTGATACAACTGGGTATCCTCTCCGACTCGCCTCATGATCGTGCTTGGCGATA
>JANOEF010000322.1:0-16628 GCA_031413075.1 Acidobacteriota bacterium
GGGCGATTCAGCCATTTATTGGCGTCACGGTCAGGACGATCAGCCCAATCGGGTTTGCCCCACAGAGTTCCTTCCCAATCACTGGTTTGTCGAAGCAAGTGCTCCCAGGTGATTTGGCGGTTGTGTTCGGTCTCGAACAAACTGAGCAATTTCGATTTACCAAACTCATCAAATCTTTCGAGCGGATGGTAAGGCAAGACCGGGGCCGAATAATCAGCCGCCCGGTCTTGCAAACTGCGGATCAACTGACGGTCAAAGGCCAAGCCGACTACGGCCGAAAGAAAACTTTTTGTCACACTATGGGTCATGTCAACCCGTAAAGGTTCACCCCATTGAGCCACCAAGTAACCATTTCTGATAATCATGCCGGTTTGTTCGCCGCGCGGTTTTTGCACGCCGATCGGCTCGCCAAGCGGTTCGCGTCCAAAACTTTGCGCTTGGGAAAACTCCATATCTCGCGGAGCTTTGGCTTCGTTTTGAATGGCAAAATCAATCACGGCTTTTAGTTTTTCAGAATCAAATCCTGATTGTTCAGGCGAGCGGGTTTCCCAGCTCCCGGAGGTCGGATAATAGACTTTTTGAGCCGGCAGGCTGAACGGCAAGAGCAATAATAAAAGGGTCGCAAAACGGAAATATTTGAACATAATTGAAGCAATTATCAACTAGAAATGAGGTTTTGCCAAACGCTTCGGGAATGAAACGGAACTTGAAAATAAGATGTTTGGGTGAACTCAGCTTCGCTTATATTTTTTGGAGAGGTTTTTTTTTGGTTTGGGTGAAATTACTTTTAATTTTTCGATTTCACCGGCTGTTTTTTTTATCTCGAAGGTCAGGTTTTTGGCGGGTTTTTCATCAATTGAAATATCAATCCGATAGGTGCCCGACACCCATTTGCCTCCTTCGGGCTGACCGGTAAAATTTACCCGGCTTTGTTTTCCGTTGGTTTTGTAGCTGATCGAAAAGACCAGGCTTTCAGCTTTGACGCCCGCGACTTTGAGTGCGATAAAATTCATTTTGATATTGGCAGGACGGGTCGAATTGAGCTGAACAATACAATAAATCGGGACATCATTGGTAAAAAAACTTTCGGACTTTTCACCGGCTTTACCTTGCCCGTCGTCTTTGGCAAGATAAAGATCCTCAATTGAGATCTCATCTGTGGAAATGACTTCTTGCCCGAACAGGTTCAAACAAAGAAGAAAACAAATAGTCAAAGTCAGTAGAATTTTCACAGTTTTGTTCCGCCTCGTAAAATACTTCTTTTCATATGAGTTATATTTTTCAAATTTCGTTGCACGTCCAAAAATAATTTTATAAAATCCTCAATTCATTAAAATTAGGTTGCGCTAACCCTGTAAATATAGCATTATTGAGACTGATAATCCTTCTCTTGTGCATCAACGGTGATGCGCCCGCCAAGTAAAGTATTCATTTGACGGCGTTTAGATAGTTCGGGAGCAGGTTGGTTTATTATTACAGAAGTTGCCCAATTTTTGAGCATCCGAAACCCGACACCTTCGTCAGACTACCGTTTTTCTCCGAAGCTAATTCGATTCGACACTTCTTTTTGTCATCTCCGCAAAATATATTGGAGATAAAGTAAAATATTATGAAACTTTATGTAGGAAACTTGGCGTTTTCAACGTCAGGCTATGATTTAGAACAATTATTCGGTGCAGTCGGAACAGTTGAATCTGCTAATGTGGTTGAAGATCGTGAAACCGGACGTTCACGCGGATTTGGTTTTGTCGAAATGTCATCGAAAGAAGAAGGCGAAAACGCAATTGCTGAATTTAACGGTAAAGATTTGAACGGACGCACCTTAACGGTTAATGAAGCCAAACCGCGCGAAGATCGTGGCGGTGGCGGTGGCGGTGGCCGTGGTGGTTATGGCGGCGGCGGCGGCGGTGGTCGTGGCGGTAGCGGTGGTGGTCGCGGCGGTAGCGGCGGCGGCGGTCGCGGTGGCAGCGGCGGCGGTTACGGCGGCGGCGGTGGTGGCGGCAAACGCTGGTAGTTTATGCCAGCGCAAGAGTGAAAAGGTAAAAAGCGAATTTAGTTTGATTTGAACCATTTACCCTTTGCCAAATATTAAAGAGTGTCTTTGGAATTATTTCCGAAGGCACTTTTTTTATGTTATTTTTACTGCATGATGAAAATGCTGTTTCTAATTTTAGTTTTTGGCGGAATGAGCGTAACTTTTGCTCAATCAAAAGACGAAAAGACCAGAAGTGCGATTCGAAAAGTGATGGATGAACAGGCGGCGGCGTGGAACAACGGCGATCTCGAAGGCTTTATGCGCGGCTATTGGAATTCGCCGGAAATGACTTTTGTTTCGAGCGGAAAGATCACCAAAGGTTGGCAACCAACTCTCGACAATTATAAAAAGTCTTACGATTCCAAAGCGAAAATGGGCGTTTTGACTTTTTCCGATCTGGAAATCACGATTTTAGGTAAAAAGTCGGCAGTTGTCCTGGGCAAATGGTCTCTGCAACGCGAAAAAGACAAACCGGGCGGACTGTTCACCCTTACTTTTCGCAAATTTAAAGAAGGGTGGCGGATAATTTTAGATCATACCGAGTGATTTTAGATTGCGGATTGTGGATTGAATTTCTTGGAACCGTATTCCTAAATTCAGCGTTAGCAATTTTGTGATGAAAATTATAGTTTTGCTAATGCTTTTTTCCAACAACCTTTTTGCCCAAGCCGAAACTATCAAAATTGAAGCCCAAACCGACAAAGGTTTTGCTTATCCGTATTACCTTTATATTCCGGCCGGATTGCGTCAAGAGACAGCGAAAAATAAAACTCATTCTTTGCTCGTCATCCCGAATAACACGGGAACGGGCGATGATGATCTGAATGTTCACGAACAGCATGTCAAACAAAAAATGTTTCAAGCGGCTCTCGTGTTCGGCAAATTAAATGTTCCCGTTTTGATGCCCGTTTTTCCGCGTCCGAAAACCGATTGGAAAATATATACCCATGCCATTGACCGCGATTCGCTCTTGACCGAAAGGGCAGAATACAAACGCTTTGATTTGCAACTCCTGGCGATGATTGAAAATACCCGCCAGCGATTTGCCAAAGAAAATGTAAAAATTGACGAAAAAGTTTTGCTCTACGGCTATTCGGCCGCCGGAATGTTTGTCAATCGTTTTGCCTTTTTGCATCCCGATCAAGTTAAAGCGGTGGCAAGCGGTTCGCCCGGCGGTTGGGCGATTGCCCCGATTGAAAAGTTTAATGACAAAACGCTTCGCTATCCGGTCGGAACCGGGGATTTTAAAAAGGTTTCGGGCGCAAAATTTGATTTGAAATCCTTGCAAAACCTTCCGTTTTTTATCTTTATGGGCGACAAGGACGAAAATGATTCGTTAGTTTTCAGCGACGGTTATGAAGAAGAAGATAAAAATGTAGTCTTTCAATTGTTCGGAAAAAATCCGTTGGAGCGTTGGAAAATCAGCCGAAAACTCTACACGGATGCCAAACTAAACGCTGAATTCAAGCTCTATCCAAACACCGCCCACAAAGTCACTCCCGAAATGCTGACGGACGTGCTGGCATTTTTGGAGAGACACAAAAAATAGTTTTTACTGGGAGCGCAGACTGCTAGTCTGCACCATTCCAGCGAAGCGATGAACGGTCACCTGCTGAAACAAAAATCAAGTTGAATTTTAAGCCGACAGTTTCCACCTTCGACGCTTCACGCGATGGTGGGCAGACTGGCAGTCTGCGCTCCCAGCGAGGCAAAGACATTATTGCGAAATTGCGTTGAAAAATAGAGGAAAAGTCGCCAGTGATTGTCCGCGATATTGCGGGCGGAAGCCAAACAAAACAATTTTTCCCTGACCGATATTGACCTGTACGAGGGCGGCCTTTCCGGCAAGTTTTTCGGCGCCCAATGCCCAGCCTGAGAGCAAAATATCCTTTGGATTATCGGGGTAACGGGCAATGATTTCGACAGTGGTGTCATCGCTCATGGAGATCTCAAAAGCAGGAGAGTTTTCAAACCAGGCGATTGATTTTTTCGGCATCTCTTTGGCGATTTTGTGATTAGTGTTGAGCTCAGTTCGCAGAATTGACCCCGGGATGTAAAAATCTTTGTGCACTAAGCCTTGGGTGATATTTTTAACGGGTAAATCAAATTCTCTGATGGCAAAATCCGAAGCTCGATTGAAGAAAACAAGTGTTCCGCCATTTTCGACAAATTTGCGCAGTTTCGCCACGCCGTCCTTACCGATTCCACCCGTGTATTCATCGGGCATCGAATTTTTGGCGTGACCGTTCAGGATTTGATTCGGGGTTTGGTCGGGAAAGATGATTGAGCGGTATTTTTGCAGGTCGTCTTTCAGAATATTCGGATTCAAAACTGATTCGTATTTTGCTCCGCAGAGGCTTTCGAATTGTTCAGTTTCAAGTATCCAACGGGTCCATCCTTCATCCATCGAAGGAATAAATGACTGATAAAGAGCATGGGTCGGACGATTTTCAGCCGCACATCCGGAGCCGTCGCCGCTGCCGGAATTAAACACCGTATAGGTAAATGGATTTGTGATTTGTTTGATTTCGACATTCATTAAGAGAGACAGTGTATGCGCCGTTACGTCATATGGCGCGATCGGGTTTCCGTCTTTATCCTTTAAATCCGGATAGACCTGTTTTTCTAACAGCGACTTGGCAAAATTTCCATAGGGTTGCGCCAATTTGATGATTCGGGTTCCGGCCGGGTATTTGACACCTTCTGCCGTAAAAGCGGAAGCCCTCTCAATTTCAACGCCGGCTCTGGATAAAATACTCGAGAGCTGAGAGCTATTTTCAAAAGAACTGGTCGGAGGTAAAATAATGGCAAATAATTCCCCCTTTTTTCTCGGTCTGACCGCTTCTTTTCCAATCGCATAAAATCTCGTCAACCATTTTTCCCGATTGGCGGCGGCATGATTGAGCAGATGAAAGATTCCGCCCGTCATATAGTTGGTGATGTCGCGCAATTTCCATTCGCCGCCTTTCCAGACGGGGGAAAAATTGACGGATTCTTTTTTGGCATCGTAGCCGTCATCACCGCGAAGTTGTTCAAATGGGACGTTTATCGGGGAGGCCAGTCTTGCGGAGGCTGTTTCGGACAAAATTCTGACGCCCCCGTGGTAGTGCGAGTAGGCTCGGGCGGGAGTCCACGCATCGTAAGTTGAATTGGTAGTAATTCCTTGAAAACCTCCTTTTCGCATTGAATCGGCAACGTAGCTTCCGAGTTCGGTGTAGCCTTCCACGATCTCCTTCGGCACATTCGGTTCAACCGGCTGCAGATAAGGGGGAAAGAAATTTCGTGCACCGTTAGCGCCCTGTTGATGGATGTCATTGACGATCTGCGGATGCCAGAGGTTATGAATTTTGTCCACTGTCAACTTTGTTTCAATTTGGGTAAAAGCATACCAGTCCCGGTTGTTATCGTGACCGATGTATTTGTGATAGAGTTCGGGCGGAGTTGTTCCCTCGTATGGTGTTCCGAGAGTTTTGTCATACCACTCTTTGACAATATCAACCCCGTCGGGATTAAGTGACGGGACCAGCAGAATAATCGTATTTTCCAAAACCTTTTTTATATCGGGTTCGTTTGAAGTCGCCAACCGATGCGCCACCAACATTGAGGAAAGAGTTGAACCGACTTCGGTCGAATGAATGCCAAAAGTAACTAAAACGATTGTTTTTCCTTGTTTTATGAGTTGTTTGGCTAACGTTTTATCGGATTTGATCAGGCGCGGATCGGCTAGTTTGGCATTTATTTGTTTGTATTTTTCGAGGTTTTTCAAATTTTCCGGCGACGAAATGGTCGCATAGACAAAAGGTCTGTCCAACGTAGTTTTGCCGATAGCTTCAAATTTGACACTTGGACTGGCGGCATCTAATTTTTGAAAATATTCCAATATCTGATTCCAACTTGCCAATTTTCGGTCATCGCCCGGCGTGAAACCTAAGACATCTTGTGGAGCAGGAACCGATTGGGCCAAAGCTGTCAGCGAAAAAAGAATAATTAAGCCGCAGAAACTCAGCGACGCGATGATCTTGGCGAATATTTTCATAAAAATTAATCGGAAACTTCGAGATTTGAATGGCTTAAATTTAACATAAGTTGCTTAAAAACTAAAAATCGCTTTTATTTTCTCAGAGTCTCAGTGTGAGAGCGGTAAAAATCTTCTAAAAAGACTTGCCTATTTGCTGTGAGCAGAGTAAATTAACCCAAGTTTCAAGCAAATACTTTCCCCTAAAAAAGATTAAAGGAGCTTTTTTCAATGAAGAATCCGTTTCTCGAAAATTTTAAATCGTATATTCCGGACAAAACGACTTTGCGCGAATTATCAATTTTGCCGCTCCTGGTCGGAACCATGCTGGGTATCATCTTTGGTGCGTCATCGTTGTATTTGGTTCTAAAAACAGGTCTCACGGTTTCGGCTTCGATTCCGGTGGCGGTGATCGCGATTACTCTGTTCCGCCTGCTTTCCAAACTCGGGGCCCGGGATGCCACGATTTTAGAAGGCAACATCATGCAAACCGCAGGTTCGGCAGGTGAATCAATCGCTTTTGGGGTCGGTGTTACGATGCCGGCGATCATGATTCTCGGTTTTGACCTCAATCTGATGCAATCAACCCTGGTGGCTGTTTTTGGCGGACTATTGGGGATCTTGCTGATGATTCCACTCCGTCGGGCATTGATTAAAGAGCAACATGGTTATTTGAAATATCCCGAAGGAACCGCCTGTGCCGAAGTTTTGAAAGCCGGCGCGAGCAAAGAATCACGGGAGGCTTCGCAACTGGTTGATACCAAAGCGGATGACGGCGCCGCCTTGCAAGGCGGGAAAATCATCGGGGTCGGATTCGGACTAGGATTTTTGTATAACGTCCTGATGCAGGTTTTCAGTCTGTGGAATCCTGAACCAAGCAAAAATTTGAGCGACAGTACCATCAAAGGCGGTTCGGTGGCGTTGGAAAATAATCCGGCACTATTGGGGGTTGGCTACATCATCGGACCCAAAATTTCGGGTATCATGTTGGGCGGCGGCGTTTTGTCATATCTCGTTTTGATTCCGCTCATTAAGTTTTTTGGCGAAACGGCGTCGGCTCCGATCGCTCCCGAATTGAGCAAAACAATTGGTGAAATGTCGGCCGGACAAATTCGCGGAGCCTATATTCTCTATATTGGCGCAGGTGCCGTGGCGGCGGCGGGAATTATCTCGTTATTTCGTTCGTTGCCAACTATCTGGAGCGGTCTGAAATCAGGATTGGCGGATTTAGCCGGCGGCGGTAATAACGCAGACGGGACCAGACTTCCACGCACCGACCAGGATATTTCGATGAAATGGGTTGTCGCCGGCATTATTGGACTTATTGCCGGGATCTTGCTGATTCCCCAATTGGGGCTTTCTATTTTTACTAATCCGATTGTTTCAATTGTCGGGGTAGTTTTAGTTCTCGTTTTAGGATTTTTGTTCGTCACGGTTTCATCCCGTTTGACCGGTGAAATCGGCTCGTCGTCAAATCCTATTTCGGGAATGACGGTTGCCACATTGCTGATAACTTGTTTAGTGTTCTTAGCTTTAGGCTGGACCACGGCTGACCCGTATTTCGTGACGGCTTTGAGCGTCGGCGGAATCGTTTGCATCGCGGCGTCAAACGGCGGAACTACCTCGCAAGACTTGAAAACAGGTTTTTGGGTTGGCGGAACTCCGCGCAATCAACAAATTGCGATTTTGTTTGGTGCGTTGGCTTCGGCGTTAGTTTTGGGTTGGCTGCTGGTAACTTTGAATGATACCCGAACTTATTATCACAAAGTTGATACCAAAGAATTTGCGACCGATTTTCGGGTTAAAGAAGATAAACTTTTCAAACAGGGCGGAACCTACAAACGTGAAAAAGTTGTCAGTGGTCAATATAAAGACACTGATTCCAATAACTACAGCGTTTGGCAAAATACGGATCCAAAAGTTGGGGCCATCGGCAAATATTTGGTTGACCCGCAGGGAAAGCCGGTTTATCTGGTTGATCCGGGTATCAACGGACAAATCAAAAAAGATGAAGCCGGTCAGCTCCTGGAACGCTATGACGCACCAAAAGCAACCCTCATGAGTTATATCATCAAAGGGGTATTGAGCCAGGAATTGCCGTGGGGATTAGTTCTCATCGGTGCCATGATTGCCATTATGCTCGAACTGGCGGGAATCGGAAGTTTGGCCTTTGCGGTTGGATTATATTTGCCGATTGCAACTTCGATGCCGATTTTTATTGGCGGAGTGGTTCGTTGGGCAGTTGACTTATACCTCAAGAAAAAACTTGCCAGACAAAATTTGACAGCCGAACAAATTGATGCCGAAACCGATAAATCCAACGGCGTTCTGATGGCTTCAGGCTACATCGCGGGCGGCGCAATCGCCGGAATTATGGTCGCTTTGTTTAGTCTGGAAAATTTTGACTTCCTTAAAAAATTGAAAGGGATCAAAGATGGTTTTGCAAGTTGGGCATCGGGCGATTCCTTGAAGAAAGCGACGGAATGGGTCGCTGACGGAAAACCCGCAGAAATTATCGTCAATGGAAAACCCGAAGCTCTAAATTATGACTGGCTTTTGAATTTGCCTACTTGGTTACAGAACAATGGTTGGTTTGCCGGAGACAACGCCGATTGGCTCGGAATGATTCCGTTCTGGATCTTGGCTTTGATTCTTTATTACGTTGGTCGGGAAATACTATTATCCGGCAGGAAAAATAGACGATAGGTAATCGGGAAAAGGTGAAATAGTCTTAATTTTGAAGTTGACCGGAAATATTTATTTTTAGCTCTTTACCGATAAAAATAAGCGGACTTTTTTACCTTTTCGCATTCTAAATATTTGCATTTCAACAAACTTTGTTTTGCATTTTTTTACAAACACGCTATAATCTCAGTAGCGTGTTTTTTTATGCTCAAAAAGCACGTTTCCTGCAAAAAACGAATCTTTTTAACCCCTGTCAAATCAACCAAATTCTTGGAGTAGAATAAATGTCAAACGAAGTATATTCAAGCAAATCAGTTTTTCAAATGTCTCTGTTTTTATTATTTTTGTCGCTGGTTTTGGTCAGCGGATGTGCCGTTTCCGCCAAAAATTCAGAAAGTCCGTCAAGTGAAAAGACGATTGAAACAAAAAGTTCAGCCGAAGTTTCAACCGAGTTAAGCAAAAAATCAGTTCCGAAAGGCAGAATTAAAATTACGAGCGGTTCGCCGGCGGATACGATTCGCCTTTTCTACAAAAACTTGCGTGAGCGCAGATTCCGAGAAGCAATGATGATGACCAATTTGCGCGTCGCGGTCGAAGGCTTAAACGATGCCGAAATGCAGGAGCTGAATGCAGATTTTGAACCGTTAGCGGCGCAAGTCCCGAACGACATTGAAATCAAAGGTGAGGTTGTGACCAATAATTTAGCCACCGTCACGGCTAATCTCCCAAATGATGACAACGGACAACTGGAAATCAAATCAATCAAACTCCGGCGCGAAAAAGATGAATGGGTAATGATCATTGCCGAACCGGCGGCTGAAAATGCCGCCAAAAAAGAGGGTAAGAACTATTTCTTTACCTTGCGGATGGATATTCATCACGTCGAAGCGGAAAATATGATGCAGCGGATCGCCAAAGCTCAAACGCTTTATGCGATGCAGGCCGGGGGATTGTTTGCCGATATGCAAACTTTGGTTTCAATGAGTCTCCTGCCGACTGATGTTCAGGAGACAAAGTCAACCGGCTATCGTTTTTCGATTTCATTGACCAATGACGGTAAACGCTACTTTGCGACGGCTGAACCTGAAGTTTATGGTAAATCAGGCAAACTCTCATTTTTATTGGAATCAGACGGCTCAGACAAGAAAACACGCCTTAAATCCGATGATAACAAGGGACAAACGTTAAAAAAATAGAAAAAATGAATAAAAGGCGTAAAAATGTGTTGAAATCTATTGTAAAAAGGGTTATAAAGTTTGTATTACCCCCCGAAAGATAGCAGTGGTGTCTTCCGACGTGATACTAAATGGCTAAAATAATTAGTAAAATATTTTCAACCTTGCGGGGTCAGGTAATGAATCGCAAGGCATCTTCGCGGCGTAATCTGCAAGTTCCGGTGACCATCAGCTTTATGCCGGAGGTCAATACCGGCAGACTGACGATGAAGCCGACAGTTTTCTCCATTAAAGGCGAGACCAAAGATTTAAGCGGAACCGGGATTGCGTTTTTATTGGATTCTATTCGACTGCAAGAATATTATTTGGTCGGAGAGAGTCGAATCTTAACGGCGGAACTGGAATTACCGAACGGCACGGTGACGATGAAAATCGTCGGTCAGCGATACGAACAAATCGGACAACATCTGTCCATCAATAAATATTTAATCGGGGCCAATATTGTCAGTATGACTGACTTTGAACGGGAGATTTACGATGAATATTTAAGGCTGGGAAGCAAAGTCAAAAAAGATAAAAACAGTCTTTTGGAACTTAATGTCACCAAAAGTTAATCCGTCCGATTTAGAAAAAAGTAATCGGTAAATTTTAGAAATTAAACAAAAAACGCAAGAATTGATAGCTCTTGCGTTTTTTTTGTTGCATTTTCAGACGAAAAGCTTTATAAAAATTAAAACCAAGTAATTTTTAGTTTCTTTTCTGTGAGGAAAAAGCTATGCTGACGACACTTGTCAAACAAGTGAATGAGTCTATCTCCGACCTGTTTTTACGACGACGCCATGACGATTTGTCTCTTTCGATCTCGATTAAGCCGAACAAAGGCGAAGCTATCCGAAATTTAGAAACCGGCGAGCTTCGATTACGAGAATCCAGGCCGACCCTCAAGGTCAAATCTCTGAGTCTGAGTAAAAATAAAATTTCTTTCGCGGTGCCGATGATACGGTTTAACGATGTCAATCTGGCCGGTGAAGGCCGGGTTTTGGATATTGAAATCGAATTACCCAACGGCACAGTGAAACTCGAAGCCATCGGCGAACATTACCAGCGCATCGGCAAACGGACCTCGTTGGCAGAATATGTGGTTGAGGCCACCATTATTTATATCAATCCGCTCGAAGAGGCGACCTACAAAAATTATTTGCGGTATGGCGAGAGTTCCGAAGCCGCTAATGGTGAAAAGTTGGTTTTCGGGATTACCGAACGATAAATACCCGGTAAATTTTAAGAAAAAGTGCAGGGACTTTTGAAGCCTTGCACTTTTTTGTGCTTTAATTCCCGGTAATGAGTAAAAAAATCGGAATCGGATTTATCGGAACAGGTTTTGCCCGCAAAGTGCAGATTCCTGCTTTCAAAATGTGTGAAAATGCTGAAATTGTTTCGATTGCAAGTGCCAGTCTGACAAATGCTGAAAACACGGCAGCAGAATTTAACATCGCGCATTTTACTGATAACTGGCACGAAACTATTGAAAATACAGATGTTGATCTCGTTTGTATCACCACCCCGCCGAATCTTCACTGTGAACAAACGCTCTATGCGCTTGAGCACGCAAAGCATATTTTATGCGAAAAGCCGATGGCGATGAGCGTCGCCGAAGCCGAAAAAATGTGTCGAGCGGCCGAAGAAAAAAGCGTTCTGACGTTGATTGACCATGAATTGCGTTTTCAAAATGGCAGACAAAATGCCTTTCAAATGTTGCGAGATGGCGAAATCGGCAAAATCCGCCACGTCAAATATGTATTTCGTCACGCGCAACGCGGAAATTCTGACATTCTTTGGAATTGGTGGTCAGATGAAGCTCAGGGGGGCGGAACATTGGGGGCCATCGGTTCGCATGCCATTGATACGATGCTGTGGTTCCTCGGGACGGATATTTCTACTGTTTTCTGCCAGTTACAAACTCACCTCAAAAAAAGAAAAGATGTCAACGATACGGTTCGAGAGGTTACTTCTGATGATGAGGCAAATCTGATCTTGCGTTTTGCCGACAGCGAATTGACTGAGGATGCGACCGCCAGCGTCTCGCTTTCAATGGTCGAATTCCCCGACTATCAACATACGATCGAATTTGTCGGCACCAAAGGCTCACTCAAAGTTCATTATCTGGGCGAAGTTTTTTTAACCAAAGCGGGCGAAAGCGGTTGGACTCAAATTGATGTCGAACTGGAAAGGTCGGTGGACGGGATTTTCAATTCGGGTTTCCCGAGTGGTTTTGTGTCCTTCGCTCAAAGACTGGTTGATGCCCTTAGTGAGGGGCAAACCGAGATAGCACAAGCGGCGAGCTTTGCGGACGGGTTACGGGTGCAAAAGATTTTGGAAGCCGCGAAATTGTCTAATCAGGATGGGGTGATGGTGAGACTATGAAAAAACTCCTGAAGATTGTAAGTTTGGGTTTGATAGTTCTGATAATTGCTTTGGTGGTTTCCTTTTTTACCCTGATTCCCCGATACGCGGCTAATTCGTTAAATCCGGTGATCAACCGTCCGCCATATTCTGCTTCTGAAAAAGCGACTGCGCTCCATCAAAAATTGTTAGTTGCCGATTTGCACGCCGATTCGCTTTTGTGGAAACGTGATTTAAATCAAAAGGACAGTATCGGACAGGTTGATATTCCCCGTCTGGAGGAGGGAAACGTTGCTCTGCAGACGTTTACGGTTGTCACTAAATCGCCTAAAGGATTGAATATCGAACGCAATGACGACCAAAGCGACAACATTTTTTGGCTCACTCTTTCGGAAATGCAGCCTTTGGCAAATCTTTCAAGTTTGACCGGGAGGGCAGTTTTCCAAGCAAACAAACTTCGACAGTTTGCCGATCAATCGGGCGGAAAACTAATTGTCATCAAATCAAAAAAAGATTTGCAAAGTTTTCTCGAAAAACGAAAGACTGAAAAAATAGTTGGCGGCTGGCTCGGAATTGAGGGCGCACACGCTCTGGACGGCAAAGTTGAAAATGTTGATGTGTTGTTTGAAGCAGGTTTTCGGATGATGTCGCCCTCGCATTTTTTTGATACGGAAATGGGCGGTTCGGCTCACGGTGTTGAAAAATACGGTTTGACCGAAAAGGGAAAGGAGATGATCAAGCGAATGGAGCAAAAAAAGATGTTTGTTGACCTTGCACACGCTTCAAAGCAGACGATTGATGATGTGTTAGCCATGGCGACCAGACCGGTCATCGTCTCGCACACGGGCGTCAAAGGCACTTGTGACAATAATCGAAACCTTTCTGATGATCAACTCACAGCCATAGCCAAAACGGGCGGGGTGATCGGCATCGGTTTTTGGGATACGGCCGTCTGCGGCGACGATGCGAAATCAATTGCCAAAGCGATTCGTTATACCGCTAATGTGATTGGCGCCGAGCAGGTCGCGCTAGGCTCGGATTTTGACGGTTCGGTCGAAGTTCCGTTTGATGTCAGCGGACTCAGATTAATAACCGAAGCACTTTTGAATGAAGGGTTTGGCGAAGAAGAAATCACCAAAATTATGGGCGGAAATGTCATTAAATTATTAAGCCAGAATTTGCCGGATTAGATGGAATTCAATTAGCCGTCACCTTGAAAATTTCCCCGAATGTAGCCGTGATAAGTTGGGTCGGCGAAAAGAGAGTTGCGTAAATCGTCAACGAATTCCTGATCTATGTTCGGGTATGATTGGGCGATAAACAGCCCTAAAATAGCCATCTGGGAGAGTCCGCCCTCAACTCCGAGACTTTTTAGATAAAATCCTTGGGCGATATAGGCAATCATCTCGTTATCAATCCACGGAACAAATATTCTTTTGAGGTCAAAAGCGGCGTGAACGGCTTCGTGAACCAGCAAACTATGCAAAATATCCTGGCTGGTCGTACTTTTCCCGACATACATCGTGTTGGCTTTGCTAGTTCCTTCATCCGCGGCCGTGTATTTAGCCAGTCCATCACTGACACCGCCTTCCATGACGGTTATTTTCCCCTGTTCAATGGCTTGCGCGACTAAGGCAAAATCGTTGGGAGTAATATTCATATTGGCAAAGTTAAAGTTGATGCGTTGGGTATGAGCATTTCTCAGCACACCTAAAACAGTCTGGGTAATAGCCGCATTAGACTGGGCGGGAGAGCATCCCGCAAACAATAGCATTCCCAAAAGTGAACCCGGAACCGGCATCAATATTTACCTCCGAAGGCTTGAAATCTATTTTTGCTTCAAACCCGAAGTCTAACACAAAAAAAACGAGGAAACGAAGATTTAAAATCTCCGAGTCCCCGCGTCTCCCTGTCTCCGTATCACAATTATTTTCCGCTCATAATCGGTTTAGCAATCGTCTGCAATTGCGTGTTGCTTGATTGTGCCGATTTTTTTAGAGCAAATTGACTCCATATTTAGCAAATTCGCTATCATCACTCATTAAATCTGATTTTTCGACAAGCGACTGAGCAATAATAATTCGGTCAAACGGGTCACGATGATGAAACGGCAACTTTTCAACTTGCAAAGTGTGTTCCGGCAAAATTGGCAAAATTTCAATATTTTCAATTTCAAGTTGTTGAATAATTTGAAAAAGAGACTTTGATAGAGTTATTTTTCCGATGCTGATTTTTATTGCCAATTCCCAAAGACTTGAGATGCTGACAAAAACTTCATTTTGCGAGTTAGAAAGAAGTTTCTGCCGTTGAGTTGAAAGAAGATTATTACCTTCGAGAAACCAAATCAAAATATGAGTGTCAATCAGTAATTGCATTACATATAATCCTTGAAATCTTCTAATGGCGCATCGAAATCATCGGCAATATGGACAACTAAACCTTTCATACTGCCAAATTTACGGTCTTTTTTCTTTGGTTTATTGACTTTTTCTACCCTAATCAATCTGAGACCTTCTAATTCCTCAAGGAGTTTCTTTGCTTTCGGATTCAAAATTGTAACTTCTAAGGTTTCCATAAACGCAGTTTAGCACAAAAAAACGGGGAAACGAAAATTTAAAATCTCCGAGTCCCCGCGTCTCTCCGTCTCCGTGTCGCAATTACTTTCCGCTCATGATCAGTTTAGCAATCGTCTGCAATTGCATATTGCTGGTGCCTTCGTAGATTGCGCCGATCTTCGAATCACGCCAGAATTTTTCGACCGGGTAATCTTTGACATAGCCGTAACCGCCATATAATTCAATGGCTTTGGATGAAACTTTCTCTGCCACGCGCGAGGTGTAAAGTTTGGCGATGGCGGCTTCTTTTAAGAAAGATTGACCGGCATCTTTGAGCCGGGCGGCATTGTAGGTCATCAAACGAGCGGCTTCGATCTCGACTGCCATTTCGGCTAATTGAAATTGCACGGCTTGAAAACTGTTAATGGTTTGACCGAACTGTTCGCGTTCTTTGGTATAGTTGAGGGCACATTCAAAAGCACCTTGCGCGATGCCGAGCATTTGAGCGGCGATTCCGATTCTGCCTTCATTGAGGGTTTCGATCGAAACTTTGTATCCTTTGCCGACTTCGCCTAAAACATTGGCTTTTGGCACTTGGCAGTTATCAAAAATCAATTCGGTGGTCGAACTGGCGCGGATTCCGAGCTTGTCTTCCTTTTTGCCAACCGTAAAACCTGCAAAACCTTTTTCGACGATAAAGGCCGTGATGCCTTTGTAACCGGCGTCCGCGTTAACGGTCGCAAAAACGATAAAAATTTCGGCTTCGTTGCCGTTGGTGATCCAAAGTTTTTGTCCGTCAAGCACGTAAAAATCTCCGCTTTCAACTGCCCGGGTTTTGAGCGCAAACGCATCCGAACCTGAACTCGCTTCGCTCAGAGCATACGCCCCGACTTTTCCGGTCGCCATCTGCGGCAGATATTTTTTCTTGAGTTCCTCAGAACCCCATTTCAAAAAAGCGTTGGTGACGAGCGTGTTATGCACATCCATAAAAACCGAGACGCTGGCATCCACCCGGGCCAGCTCTTCAATTGCCAAAATTGCATTGAAAAGGGTCGAACCCGCCCCGCCGTATTCTTCGGGCGATTCGATTGCCATTAGTCCGAGTTCAAAACATTGTTTGATCAAATCCGGGTCGAGTTTGGAATTATGCTCCATTTTTTCGACTCGCGGGCGAACCTCGCCTTCGGCAAATTCTCGCACACTGGCGCGAAATAATTCTTCCTCTTCTGATAATTCGGTTAAGGCCGGTCTTAAATTTTCTTGTCCTAAAGCTGTTCCGTTCATAAAAAATTCCTTTCTAATATTGATATGTAAAAATTTTATTTCTAAGTAACTGGACAAAATAATTTTGAAGCAGGATTGAGTCCCTTCTGGAGAAGGCTTTTCCGCCGCGCGTCCTTGGCGGTTGCCGCCTCAAGACGGGACTCAGAACTTTGCCAAACATGTTTAATTTAATTCTGTCCACTTACATCCATCATAAGCAAGGTTGAGCATTCAGGCAACAGCGTGGTTTTAGAACTTGGGAAATCCCTAAAATATTTCTTCAAAATCATTTCTTCAACTCTTTAAAAATTCTATATTTCCGGCAAGATTCCTGAAAAAGGTTGCTGAAATGTTTCCTAATCTTTAATCTCTACTATGATAAGTAAAAGAAATTAAATAACATACTCCATTAAGGTAAAATCGCATAGGATAATTTCGGCATTGTTGGATGCCTTAAAAGTCTCTTTTGGTCAATCTCTGTGGCTAATGATGGCTGT
>JANOEF010000323.1:0-4902 GCA_031413075.1 Acidobacteriota bacterium
CAGACAAAATTTGAAGGAGATGCACACCGGCAAAATTTGTCCCATGGGTTCTGAACGGCTGACACCCTGCGACTAAGCAAAATTAAAAATTTGTTCATTCGCTTAATAAAAATACGAATTTGCCAAATCTAATAATCGCAAATTCTACAAAGAACCCTATTTGGAGGAAAGAAAATTAAAATGGCTACTACAAAAGCAGACGTAATTGAATATTTGAAAGGTGTTTCACTTTTAGAAGCATCAGAATTGGTCAAAGAATTGGAAGAAGTTTTTGGTGTTTCAGCTGCCGCGGCCGCTCCGGCAATGATGATGGCTGCTCCGTCCGCAGATGCTCCGGCTGAAGTGGAAAAAGATTCTTTTGACGTAGTGTTGATTTCACCGGGAGCCGGCAAAATCAATGTTATCAAAGCGGTTAAAGAAATTACCGGGCTTGGCTTGAAAGAAGCGAAAGATTTGGTTGATGCCGCTCCGAAGGCAATTAAAGAAGGTGTTACCGCCGATGAAGCCGAAGGAATCAAAGCAAAATTGACCGAAGCCGGCGCAACGGTTGAAGTTAAATAGTTTCCTTGTTAAACTGGAAGGCAAGCAAAAGTTTTTTAGAACCATGCTTGCCTTCTCATAACTTTGTTTGAAGCTCGTAAAATATTGAGTTTCTTGGTTTGAGGAGAGGAATCTTCTAGCAGACTAAATTGGAGAGTTGGTGTCCTTATTGGCACTCTCAAAAAATCATCAGCAAAGCATTGCTGCTTTTTAAGCGGTCTGGGCAAACTTTACCCTGACCGCATTTGCCGTCTTTTGTTGAAAAAAAGTGTTTAGGAAAGCCTTACTAAACGCATCGTATCAGCAAAAGCCAGATAAATCAACAAAAATTTTCTTCAAGGCTGTCATTTTCAGTTAAAGCTATGGTTATTAATCCACTTCAAATAAAAAACCACGGACTGGGACGCAGAACGAGTCGTGCACCTGAGCGAGTAGATTTTTCCAAAATTAAAACCGCCGCCCGAATCCCGAATCTAATCGAAGTTCAGCGCGAATCTTATAACCGATTTTTGCAGATGGATTTACTGCCCGAAGAGCGTGACACCATCGGATTGCAGTCGGTTTTTGGTTCGATTTTTCCCGTTTCAGATTTTCGCGGAACGGCCATGCTCGAATTTGTCGAATATCAAATCGGGAACTGGCAATGTAAATGCGGACTGTTAGAAGGTCTCGAGCATTTACGGGCAAACTGTAAAGATTGCGGCGCCAAAATCAAGGTTGACCCGTTCAATCCGGCGGAAGTTTTGTGTAATAACTGCGGAATTTTTAACGCAGTGCGTCCAAAACTTTGTTCAAACTGCGGTGAACCAGTTGGTCTGAAACACAAACACGACCAGCAGGAATGTCAGGAACGGGGAATGAGTTACAGCGTGCCGTTAAAAGTCAAAATCCGGCTCACGGTTTATGACAAAGATCCGGAAACCGGAGTGACCAGCATCCGCGACATCAAAGAAGAAGATGTTTTCTTTGGCGAAATTCCATTGATGACCGACAACGGAACCTTTATCATCAACGGCACCGAACGAGTCATTGTTTCGCAGTTACATCGCTCGCCGGGCGTGTTCTTTAAAGGTGACAAAGGCACTTATATTGCTAAAGTAATCCCGTATCGCGGTTCGTGGATTGAATTTGAATACGACCAAAAGAATATTTTGCATGCCCGTCTCGGCAAACGTAAAATTCTGGCGACAATTTTCTTGCGTGCACTGGGGCTCTGGCTCAAGCCGCAAGTTGATATGAAAACTGTTCTTAATGACAGTTTGCTCGAAGAAATTATCAAAAATTCGAGTTTTAGCGATTCGGACATTTTACGCGAATTTTATACAACGGACGAAATCCGGCTCGAAAAGGGTAAAGTTTTTGTCAAGATCAAGACCGAAGGCGAATCCAACCTGGTTGGGATGCGCTCGGAACATGAGTTGAAAGGCAAAGATGAGACAATCGTGCGGGCCGGAAAGAAAATTTCGGCAACGTCCGTCAGGGAATTGCAAAAGCTCGGCATCAAAGAGGTTGAGGTTGGCCAGACCGATTTTGAAGGCGCACACGCTTTGGAAGATGTGGTTAATACCGAATCGGGCGAAGTCGTCCTCGAAGGCGGGAGCGAAGTCACTTCGGCTAAAATGCAGCAGATTATCGAGGAAGGAATCGAAAATTTCACGGTTTTCTTCCCTGAAAAAGATGCAATTGGAACCGTTATCGTCCAGACGCTGAAAAAAGACTCGATCAACAAGCCGGTAGATGCGCTTTTAGAGATCTATCGCAAAATGCGTCCGGGCGACCCGCCAACCGTTCCAACTGCTTATAAATTGTTGGAAGGCATGTTTTTCGATGTCCGCCGATTCGATCTATCACGGGTTGGACGTTTGAAATTCAATATTAAAATGGGCAGACCGGAGCGCGACCGGATTACCGATCCGCTTCTTTCGGCACCCGATTTTACCGAAGTCGTAGCCTATTTGCTGCGAATGAAAAAGGACAGCGAACACTTTAAGCAGGACGATATTGACCATCTCGGTAATCGCCGGGTTCGGGCAGTCGGCGAATTATTGGAAAATCAATTCCGGATCGGTCTGGAACGAATGGAACGAGCCATCAAAGAAAAGATGTCCATTCAGCAGGATATGTTCACCACCATGCCGCGAGATTTGGTTAATGCCAAACCGGTGACGGCTGCGGTGCGTGAATTCTTCGGCTCATCACAACTGTCTCAGTTTATGGATCAAACTAATCCACTCTCGGAAATTACGCACAAACGTCGTCTTTCCGCGCTTGGACCGGGCGGTTTGTCGCGTGAACGGGCCGGTTTCGAAGTTCGCGACGTCCATCCGACGCATTACGGACGTATTTGTCCGATTGAAACGCCGGAAGGTCCGAACATCGGTCTGATTTCATCGTTGTCGTGTTTTGCGCGAATTAATGAATTCGGCTTTATCGAATCACCGTATCGTAAAGTAATTGACGGACGGGTAGTCGAATTTGTCAAAATTCATAATGGCGGCGATACCAAATTTAAGCCGAAAGAGCATGTTCCGCATGAAGATGTCGAAGCGGCCAACGCCAAGTTGAAAGACGGCCAACGGGCGGCTGAATTTGTTCCCGAGCCATTTTATCTGACCGCCTGGAACGAAGATAAATACATCATCGGTCAAGCCAATATCGAATTGGACGAAGACGGTTATATCGTCAACGACCGGAATGCAGTCCGGATTGCCGGAGAATTTACGACCGCCGAGCGCGATGTTATTCAATATTTGGATGTTTCGCCGAAACAATTGGTTTCGGTCGCCGCCTCGCTGGTTCCGTTTTTAGAAAACGATGACGCCAACCGGGCCTTGATGGGGTCAAACATGCAACGCCAATCAGTGCCGTTGCTGAGAGCCGAATCACCGTTTGTCGGAACCGGAATGGAAAAAGTAGCCGCCCGTGATTCCGGTGCGGTAGTCGTGGCCAAACGTGACGGGGTGGTTGATTACGTTGACTCGGAGCGAATCATCGTCAAAGCCGATCATAATGTTGACGGGACGATTTCGCGCGAAGTGACAGCGGATATTTACAGCCTGGTCAAGTTTAAACGATCAAACCAGAACACTTGTATCAATCAACGGGCAATTGTCGAGGTTGGTGAAAGAGTTCTCAAGGGGCAAGTGATTGCCGATGGTCCCTGCACCGATAAAGGCGAACTCGCTCTCGGACGCAACGTGATGGTGGCGTTTATGCCGTGGCGCGGATACAACTTTGAAGATGCGATTCTGGTTTCGGAAAAACTGGTGAAAGAGGATTATTACACCTCGATTCACATCGAAGAACTCGAAATCGAAGCCCGTGATACCAAACTCGGACCCGAAGAAATTACCCGTGATATTCCGAATGTCGGAGAAAATATGCTCCGCGATCTGGACGAATCGGGCATCATTCGGATCGGTGCGCAGGTCAAACCGGGGTCAATTTTGGTCGGAAAAGTCACGCCAAAAGGTGAAACCCAATTGACGGCGGAAGAAAAACTGCTGCGAGCGATTTTTGGTGAAAAAGCCGGCGACGTTAAAGACGCGAGTTTGACTGCCCCTCCGGGAATTGACGGAACGGTGGTTGATGTTCAGGTCTTTACCCGCAAAGGTCAGGAAAAAGATGAGCGTTCAAAATATATCGAATCTCAGGAAGAAGACGGACTTCGCCGCGACCTGGAAGACGAAATCCGGATTTTGACCGAGCAGCGGGATGAACGGATCTATGAACTTTTTGACGGCCGCAAACTGGCTAAAGATCTGGTTGAAGATGGCGAGGTTTTGATTCCAAAAGGCGAAACTATCACTCGTGAGATGTTGAGCGGAATTCCGACCAAGATAATGCGGCGGGCCGAAGTTGCGGTGGGCGGCGCGGAGGTGACGGCGGAAATTAAGGAATACGAACAGCGGACCGAACGTCAGATCAATATTTTAAGTGATATTTACGAGGAAAAAATCACCAAATTAAAACAAGGTGATGAGCTTCCGCCGGGAGTTATCAAGCTCGTCAAGGTCTTTATTGCCATGAAACGTAAACTTTCAGTCGGCGATAAAATGGCCGGACGGCATGGTAACAAAGGGGTCATTGCCCGCATTTTGCCCGAGGAAGATATGCCGTATTTGCCGGATGGAACTCCGGTCGAAATCGTGCTTAATCCATTGGGCGTGCCTTCGCGGATGAACGTCGGACAAATTCTCGAAACACATCTGGGTTGGGCGGCTAAAATGCTCGGTTTCCATTTCGCAACGCCGGTTTTTGACGGTGCCAGAGAGCCGGAAATTAAAGAATATATCAGACAAGCCAACGATCGTTCGGACGAATTAGGGTTGCCGAATATGGTTGGACCTTCGGGTAAAACTC
>JANOEF010000324.1:0-8255 GCA_031413075.1 Acidobacteriota bacterium
CAGAATTTGACCAAACCGCACCACATCGCCCCGCAAAACTTCTTTTAATTTGGGTAATAATTCGAGACTCTTGCCAAAGCTTAACAACTCGTGAGCTGAAATTAAATTCAACCTGGCACGTCCCCCAAGTCGTTCTAAATCCTTGATTTCAGTTAATATATCTTGTAATTTTACTCGTTCTAGGTTGTTTTCCTTAACATAATAAATATGATTTTGACGGCCGTAAATTTCGGTCGTATCTAACAGGGGTTGTCTCAACCAACGGCGCAGCAGTCGTCCTCCCATCGGAGTTTTAGTTCGATCAATCACGGATAAAAGGCTCGAATTCGTTGCACTTTCAAAAATTTCTAAACTCCGAAAGGTGTGTCCGTCAAGCAGCATAAAATCATCGGCATCATAACTTTTGAGCCGGGTCAATTGTTCGACCGATTGCGGCTGATTTGCTTTAAGATAAGCCAACAGAGCACCGGCCGCCGAGACGGCCAGTGGCTTTTTATCCAAACCGAAAGGTTGTAAAGATTTTGTTTGAAAGTGTTGGAAGAGATTTTTCCGAGCTAACTCATAGCTAAAATATTTGGGCTTAAGTTTAGTAATAAGCCCTGTAACTTCAGTTGTTTGGTCACTTTCGATAATCAGGATTTCCGACGGAGTAATTCGGTTGAGTTCAGTCAAGGCATTTTTATTTTCGATCTCGGTGACAAAAAATTCGCCGGTGGTAATATCAGAATAGGCGATTCCGGACTGTTCGCCATCGCTTAAAAATGAAGCCAGATAATTATTATTTTTTCGGTCTAAAAGATTTGGCTCGATGATAGTGCCGGCTGTTACAATTCGGACAACTTCTCTCTCGATCAATTTTTTGCCGTCTTTTCCTTTGATTGGATTGGTCGAGGTTTGTTCACAAATAGCGACGCGATGACCTCGTGAGATGAGGGTTGCCAGATGTCGTTCGAGTGAATGATAAGGAATACCGGCTAATGGTACCCGCAAATCTTTTCCCATCGGCTTGGAAGTCAAAACAATATCCAACTCTTTAGCTAAGAGCCGGGCGTCGTCATCAAACGCCTCGTAAAAATCTCCTAACCGAAACAGTAAGAGTGCGTTTTTATGTTTAGCTTTGATTTGAAGATATTGCCGACGAATCGGGGTTTCCGCTTTCATATTTGCAACCAAAGATTACCATAAATGAAAGCGGAACTTAACTTTGGCACTTATTTTTTCTTAAAGACAAATTCTCGCATTAAGTTGACTCCGATTCGGGTGACCATCGAAATCGAACCGTCGCGGAGACCATCCCGATAACCAAAGCGTTTGGGCATCCAGGTTTCATTGGCAATGATGGCCGATGAATAAGTTCCAACAATGATTGGGATCCCGACTACCCGTTTACCTTTACTGTTTCGAGAAGTAAAAGCTGACACTACGGCATTTGAAAATTTCGACTTGAAATCTTTTTTTGAACTACGATAATAGTTACTATCGAGCTTCAAGGCTTCATCCATTGAATAAGTAACTGTTTGTTTAATCAAATTTCGAGCCACACTATCGCCAAATCGGCGGGCAAAACCTTCTGAATTTTTGCCCCATTCTTCCGGCCGGTTATTGATTTGGCGAAAACCGGCCGAGAAAACCGGACCGATCAAGGCGGTCGGACCGAAGGCGTTATTCAAATATTTCTTGAATCTTTGGTTTGCCTCCGGTCGTGAATAACCCGTTTGATTAGTTACAGTTGGTTGATTGTTATCGTTGTCAGCCGGCTGAGCAAAGACGTTGTTGGCGGCGAGCAAAAGCAAGCCTGTAAAAATTATTTTTTTCAAAATTCCTCCCTTGTTCGTTCTAAAAAATTTATCCTTTGGCTCTTTCCAGTAAAGTCACCATCAAACAGGCTAACAACCCGATTGTTTCCTCTTCCTGAGTTGGTTGGGTTTTCGGTGAAAGTTGAAATTTACCTTCAAAAAAAGCCGGTTGTTTGGCCAAACGCATGACGACTGTCCCATCCATTCTTTCTACCAGGTAAGCCGGATTAAACATATATCCTGAAAACATCCCGACGATCGGAAGACCGCCAATAACTGCATCAAGCACTTTTACCCAGGCATTTTCCTCATGGATTTTAAATATTTGTTGCCCGTTGGCATTGAAAATTTCATAATTTGCCTTCCAAATGGAACGCATCCCCTGTCGTTTGATGCCGCCCATAAACCTGCCGGAAGCATCGGTAAAATTGTATTTTGCAGAAAAATCAATAACCCGGTCAGCCTTGATATTAAAAAGATGTTTGGTCATTCCTTCATCAGCAAAGACATTAATGTCTTCTTTTAACTTGAACATCTTTTGTTTGACATAGCCGAGCAAGTTTCCGCTCGCATCTCGCACATAAATTTGACTTGCCAGCGCAAGCAGCTTAAATGATAAATCAATAGGGTAGTTCATTTTTTGTCCTCGTAATATTTTAGATAAAGCTTAAATAGCTTACTTTTTTTTTAGCTTATTTCGCAAGAAGTATCGGCATAAAATCTGAAATAATATTCAAATTTTGGAAAATCCGATCCACTTGAGCAAAACTCATAATAGTAACAACCTCTTGTAAATCAGCAAATTCCCGGTTCAGCGATTGCAATGCCCGACGGGTATCACGTTCATTCGCGACAACTAAAATTGGTTTCGAGCGCTGCGCCTCAAACGCCCTTTTGAGTTTTGCCAAAGCGGAGTCAAGATTACCTTTGCTTTGCACTTCAAAAACATGCGAGAGTCGCGCCCGGTTGGTTTTTTCACGCCACACAACGTCGTAAAACTCAAATTCGATTTCACCGGAATAATTAAGAATCTGACCGATTTTCACTAACATATGCTGAACTTCGAGATGATTTAGTTCAATATTTTCTTGAGTTTGGGGTAAGAACTCGATCTTCTCCCGTTCAATTTCCCGGCCTCCTTTTTCCGTAATTTGCCAAATTCCTTTGACCCGCTGGAGCCTCCCCGTTTCACTCAATTCCCTTCCGGCTTTTTGGATTAATTTACGCCATTTTTGGATATTGGCCAGGTCACTTTCCGTCAATTGAGGAAAATACCCGGTCAATCTATCATATAAAAACCGGACATCTTCACTTCCGCCAACTGCCGCCAGTTCTTGTAAAATTGGAGTATAAATTGATTCAATTTTAGGAAAAGACATTAGTTTTTATATATTTTCGGCACTCTTTTATTGATTCCGCAAGTCACCTCATAGGAAATTGTGTTTGTTTTTCCCGCCAGTTCTTCGGTTTCGATCCTTACCCCATGCTGTTCGCCGATCAGCACAACTTCATCCCCGATTTTAACATTTTCAATGTTTGTGACATCAATTAAAGTCCAGTCCATCGAGACCCGGCCGACTACATTTGCAATTTGACCGTTGACCAGAACTCGTCCGAGATTAGAAAGTCCGCGCAAATAACCGTCCTGATAACCTATCGGGATAGTAGCAATTAACGAATCCTCTGGGGTCGTAAAAGTACGTGAATAGCCTAATGATTCTCCGGCGGGCACCCGTTTCATAAAAGTTATTTTAGTGTGTAGCGACATAACCGCTTTAAGTTCAGGCTTTTCGATATTTTTCGGCAAGACATCGCCCCCGAGTCCATATAAAATACCGCCGAGACGAACCATATTTCCACGTGATTGCGGATGGGCAACGGAGGCCGGCGAATTTGCTAAATCTCGATAAGTGGGACGAAAGCCTTTCTCTTGCAAAAGTGTCAGGGAGTCATTGAATCTTGTAATTTGTAAATTGGTAAAGTCATTTTCGGCTAAATTATCCGCTGAGGCAAAGTGTGTCATGAGACCTTCCAGCTGGAGATTAGTCAGATTTTTTAAACCATCGGCAAAGTCATTTAACTCATCCCAACGCACACCTATTCGATTCATACCCGTGTCAACTTTGAGGTGGACAGGTACCACCAGGCCTTTATCTCTGGCTGCCCGATTAAATCTTTCCGCCAAATCTAGCCGAAAAATGGTTGGCGTAATGTTAAAATTGAGTAATAATGTCTCCTGCCCTTCAAAAAAGGAGCCCAGACACAAAATCAGTTTGCGGATTCCTGCTTCGCGCAGTTCAATGCCTTCTTCAGGCAACGCCACCCCGAACCAATCAATGCCGGCTTTTTCGAGCCGTTGAGCGCAGTTCACCGCCCCGTGACCGTAGGCATCCGCCTTGACCACTGCCATATACTTTAATTTATCGCCAATGAAGGATTTAGCTGATTGTAAGTTAAAGGCCAAATGGTCTAAATGAATTTCGGCCCAGGTTGGTCTTGGCATATCTGTTAACGGTTAATAGTTAATGGTTAATGGTTAATGGTTAATGGTTAATGGTTAATGGTTAATGGTTAAGTGAACGTAGCCGATCATTAACAACTAACCATTTAGGGTTAACTGTTTACCAGTCATTCCGTTTCTTTAGTTCTGTAATATGAGCGAGATGATGGCGACAATGCCAATCATAGAGACTAAGCATATAATTTAATGAGACTTCGCCGTGTTCCGGGTGGAACAAATTCCTCTCGAAATCTTGAGCCGTCATCGCGTTCAAAATCAAACTCCAACGTGCATGAATCGAATCAATTTGATTTAACGATAATTCGATCGGAGCATGTTTGGCATCAGCCAGTTCAGCCCATTTGTCCTCTAAATACGGCTTGATCGGAGGGGTTTCTTCGGTCAATGCCAACTTAAATCTAATCAATGAATTAGAATGACTGTCAGCCAAATGATGAACCACCTGTTTAACCGTCCAGCCCTCGGGCCGATATTCAGTTTCGAGTTGTTCGTCATTAAGCCCCTGACAAGCTTCGCGCAGTTTTTGAGGTAAAGTTGCAATTGTTTCGAAAAACTGACTCCTTAATTCCTCGGTAACTTCGATTTTCTCAAATTTTCCAACCGGAAAGCGGAAATTTTCACTCATCATAACTCCTTTCTATAAATGTCTATTTTAAAATTCCAACATTGTTTTAGAATTAAAATTTGAAATATAACAATTTATTCACCCCCAAAATAGCTTTCAAACCTCGTAAATTCTTTTAGAAACGCTAATTTAACCGAACCGGTCGGTCCGTTTCTTTGTTTTGAAATTAACAGTTCCGCGAGCCCCAGGTTTTCGTCGCTCGGTTTGTAATATTCATCTCGATAAATAAAGGTGACTAAATCTGCGTCTTGCTCAATAGAATTGTGGGGGATAAACCCGTTAGATTCAAAGTTTGCAAATCCTTGAACGGTTAAATCGAAAACTTCTTCTTCTCCATTCGGCTCAATTGAAACAATCTCGTCCCAATAAACATCACTTTTGGCAAGACTGCGGAGTTCGTTTGAATCAAGAGCCTCAGCAATTCGCAAAGCACGCTCACGGCTGATATTTTGTTTATAAAGCGTAGTTTCGCAATATTTCATACCGATTCTTTTTGTCAATTTAAGAGAAGAAATGTGTTTTTCTTTCATCGTTGGCAAAATCACATTTTGCCAAACCGTATTCGGAATGCTATCACTGTTTGAATTTACTTTGGTCGTTTCGATAAATTTCCTAACTTTTTCAAGCAATTCAAAACGCTCTTGCCCTACTGCTTGAATTTCAGCAATGAATATTTCAATATCTTGTTTTCCGCTAACGATAACGTGAAACTGGTCACGACCTGTGCCTTTTTGAGGTATTTGGCGAATTCGAGCATTTATTCCAACTCTCAGAAATAAAGTTTTAACATCTTCTGCTAACTTTTTGCTGCTAGTTGCATAATAAATGCCGGGATGATGGTTTGAATTCCCATTAACCCCAAGACAACCATCCGTAGCCCATAAATGTCGTAAAAATATGGCAATAGCTTCTTTCGGTTGCTGAAAAACTTTTTCGGGAACAAATTTTTCGTGTGCACGCAAGCCCCAAACCTTTAGTTCATCAAGCCATTCGGCAATGGCACTTCGGACATGATGAGTGTGTTTCCGAGTCGAAGCCAGATAAACTTGAAACCAAGTTCTTTCGCGTTTTATTTTAGGTTGCACATCATTTTGAAAAACCATAACCGCCAGTTTTGCAACGATTTCCGCTAAATCCTTGGCGCGGGTTGTGTATTGAATCGAGTGTCGTGGTAAAGTGCATCCATTACCAATCAAGTGGGCTAGCAAAGCTAATTCTTCATCTCTCATTGTCTGCTGATAATCGGATGGAATCTTTCTGGCAGTCGCAAGTTTCTCTCCAATTTGAAAACAATCAAGCCTTTTCCAGCCGTCCAGCGACAAAAATTTATGATTTCCGGTGGCTCTAATTTCGTGTCCGAGTTTAGTTTTCAGAAGATAAACTGGTTTGATACCCGTCGAAAAAGAATTTGACACCACGGCTTTTTCCAAATTCCAATTCAATTGGTTCAAAGCCCAAACTCTAAAGCCTTTTTTTCCAACCAGTTCACGCATCTGAACCCGCTCGCCGGTATCTGCCATGGTCACCAAACTTTCGCCTGTCAAACACCCTGACTCGCGTAAATCGGACATTTGCGGTCTCGGCGGATTACGAGCCTCGGGGGCCCGTGAAAGTTGGGAAAGTGCAATCAATGGAACATTTAGTTCCTTGGCTAATCCTTTTAATTCGCGGGAAATTTGCGAAACTTCCTGTTGGCGATTTTCATTGCGTTTCCCGCTTCCGCTCATCAACTGCATATAATCCACGACGATCAGATCAAGTTGTTTTTGTTCGGCCACCAGCCGTCTGGCCTTGGCCCGCATTTCAAGCGGCGAAATCCCCGGAGTATCATCAATAAAGAGTTTGGCTTCGGACAATGTGGCGATGGCTTCGGCTAATCTCCCCCATTCATCCCGGGTCAGAAAACCGTTCCGAAAACGATGTGCGTCCACTCGCGCCTCAGATGCCAGCATTCGCATGACCAATTGCTCCTTTGACATTTCGAGTGAAAAGACAGCCACACAGGCGCCTTCTAAAATAGCCGCATTTTGGGCGATGTTTAGACAGAGGGCAGTTTTTCCCATCGACGGACGTGCAGCAACTATAATTAAATCAGTGCGTTGCAAGCCTGAGGTCATCGCGTCAAGGTCACGAAAGCCAGTGGATAAACCGGTCAAGGCATGACTTTCGCGTTTGGCAAACTCCTGAACTTTATGTAAAACTTCACGGGCAATCGGTTCGACATGCGAAAAGCCTTTCCGGGCTCGTTCATCAGCCAGAGCAAAAATCATCTGTTCAGCGTGGTCGAGAATTATTTCCGATTCTTCTTCTTCGGCCAGAGCTTCGCTCGTGATTTGATTACAGACTTTGATCAGATTTCGGATCGTCGCTTTACCTTTAACGACTTTGGCATAAGTTTCGATATTGGAAAAATGGGGTAATCCGTAGGTTAAATTGGTAATCGTCGCAATTCCGCCAATGTTTTCCAGTTGACCTTCTTTTTTGAGCTCTTCACCAATCAGAATCGGGTCAATGCTCTCGCCTCGTTCAAACAAATGGGTCATTGCTTTAAAAACCCGGCGGTGCAGCGGCGAATAAAAATCATCCAGATTGAGAGCCTCGATAGCCTGTGAAATGAGGGTGTTATCCAATAAAATCGCCCCCAAAATGACCCGCTCCGAATCAAGCGAAGACGGCAATGGTTTCTCTAAAAATTGTTCACGAGATTTATCCGGACTCATCTTTTTTGGGTTGATAAAAAAGACTGTAAGTTTTGAAAAACTCACAGTCTTTTGATGATACTTCAAGTTGCAAGAAAAGTTAATCAGACTTCTGCTGTTTGTTTTGCCTATTCTGTAACTTCTTCTTTTACTTCAACTTGCGGTTCAGCAACGGCTCCTTCGGCCGTTACTTTAACCGGTAGGTTAAAAGTAACTTCACGATGCAGTTTGACCGGAACCGAATATTCGCCGGTTATTTTAATCGCGTCTTTCAAAGTGATTCGTTTGCGGTCAATTTCGTAGCCTTTGTCTTTCAAGGCCTGAGCAATATCCATCGAAGTCACCGACCCGAAGAGCGTGCCCTCCTCACCTGCTTTACGGACAAATTCCAGTGAAATATCCTGCATTTGATTGGCTTGTAATTCAGCGGTTGATTTTTCGGTAGCGACTCTCTTTAAGAGTGCGGCCCGTTCAGCTTCAACCTGTTTGATGCTTCCTTTGGTAGCCAACAGGGCTAACCCGCGTGGTAACAGATAATTGCGCGCGTATCCGGCACGAACTTTGACGACTTCGCCCCGTCCGCCTAAATTATCAATATCTTCTCGTAAAAGAAT
>JANOEF010000325.1:0-4752 GCA_031413075.1 Acidobacteriota bacterium
CAGTTGCATTTACTGCGGTGAGTCCAAGTTTTGCCCATTCATCCGGTTCTCTTTGCAATTCGCTAAGTGGTAATCCGTTTAACCAAAGCGTAGTAATTTGTCCACCAATTCGTCCGTAAGATTCAAATTGTTGAGCATATCCGCGAATTTTCCCAAGCCGTGCGACATCCAGTTCAGTTTGAGAAATTGGTTTTTCGCCCGCAAAGTTTTTCAATTCTTTCATAAATTCAACAACTGATTCTTTTGTTTTATCAGTTTGGACTCCGCCATTCGCGACCCAAATTCCACCTTCGGCAAATTGGTTTGGAAATGCAAATACGCCGTATGAATAACCTTTGTCTTCCCGCAAATTCAAATTAAGACGGGTGCCGAAACCGCCGCCGTAAACTGCATTAGCGAGTGTCAGCGAATAGTAGTCATCAGCTTTTCGTTTCGGTGCCGGAAGTATGTGATTGACAACGGTTTGAGCTGCATCTTGCCGATCAACTATATAGACTTTCCCTTTTGCCGCCCCGTTAGCAGCTGGAATTTTTACGGTTGGGGCAGATCCGCCCGACCACGAACCAAATTTGTCTTGAGCCAGTTTTTGAGCTTCTGCCAAAGTTATATTTCCCACAAAAACCATGGCCGAACTTCCCGGTTTCCAATAGTTTTTGTAGAATCCTGCGACGTCATCCCGAGTTATCGAATTAACCGTCGAAGGTAATGCCGCTCTTCCATATGGATGATCTTTTCCGAACGCGAGCATATAAGCCACACGGTTCGCAATCGCATTCGGATTATTTGCCGCTTGTGCCAAACCGTCTAAAGTTTTTTTCTTTTCACGCTCGAATTCATCAGCCGAAAACGTTGGATTGGTCGCAACATCAGCCATTACCCCAAGTGCATCACCAAGATTTCGGGTTAAAACCTCCATATTTATTCCCGCGGCTTCACGCCAGGCACCAACTCCGAGATTCGTTCCCAAATTTCCGAGCGTTTCATCAATTTGCAAAGCATTTCGTGTTTTCGTTCCACGCTGCATCAACCGGGCTGTCAAAGAAGCCAGGCCATTCTTGCCATTTGTATCACCGATACTTCCCGCACGGGTTGTAAAGGAAACTGATACTTTCGGAAGTTCCGGCATATTTACAACAAATATATCCATTCCATTAGATAGTTTTGCTGTTTCAACTTTAGGAGCAGTAAACGATTTTTCAGCACCTAATGGCGCCTCTTTGGAACGATCTAAAGCAACATTAGAAGGTCTTCCTGATTTTTCAGGTTTGAATCGAATTAACACGCGATTTTTCGTATTTAGATACATATTGACAGCATTTTTTAAGCCGTCTTTAGTAACATTTCTGTGTCTCGCCAAATCTTCGTCAAATTTTCCGGGGTTTCCCAAAAATGTGTTGTATTGATTTAGTAGATCAGATTTTCCGCCGAATCCGCCGATTCGCTCCAATCCATTGATAAAGTTAAATTCCCATTTTGTTTTTGCACGATTTAATTCTTCATCCGTCGGACCATCCTTGGCGAGCTTTGCAATTTCTGCGTCAACAACACTTTCTATTGTTTTCAAATCAACACCCGGACGTGCCGTAGCCCACATTGCAAAAGCACCGGTCAGAGGTTGTCCGCCTTGAAAAGCGACGACATCTGAAGCAAGTTGCCGGTCATAAAGGAGAGCCTTGTTGAGTCTTGCTGAAAGCCCATCGGTCAGGATGGTAGCGGCAAGTTCGAGCTCAGCATCATCTTTGTCAAAATAGGCCGGAGTATGATAACCGAAATACGTTCGCTCTTGAGGAACACGGTCAGCCACTTCAACAATTTTCTCGCCATCGAGTTGCGGCATTCCTTTTGCAGGTCGTTCAAGCGCCGGACCTGCCGGAATTGTTCCGAAATATTTTTCGATCAATTTCTTTGTTTCCGCTACATCAAAATCGCCCGCTACAACTAATGAAAGATTGTTCGGTGTGTAATACCTTCGGAAAAATTCGCGAACGTCGTCTTCAGTTGCGGCTGAGAGGTCTTCTTGCGAACCAATGACCGTATGCCAATATGGATGCCCTTTCGGATACGCCGTTTCGCTAAGTAACTTAAAAGCACGTCCGTAAGGCTCATTTTCCAAGCCTTGACGGCGTTCGTTTTTTACAACAAGTCGTTGATTTTCCAAATTTGCTTTGGTGAATGCTTCGCCCAAAGTCGCCAGACGATCGGCTTCAACCCATAAAAGATTTTCCAAATTTCCTGCCGGAACTGTTGCAAAATAATTTGTCCGATCATTATTTGTCGTTCCATTCACTCCACCTTCAAGCAAATTTGCTCCGGCAGCTTCGACATATTTTAAGTAATCTTTGTTAGCATTTTTTGAACCTTGAAACATCATATGTTCAAAAAGGTGTGCAAATCCGGTGCGTCCTTCGACCTCATTTGCCGAACCAACATAAAACCATTGATTTACGTGAACAATTGGCAACTTGCGATCTACGTGTAGGATCACTTTCAAACCGTTGGATAATGTATAACTTTCAAACTCGATCTTCGGCACATCATTATTTTGTGCAAAGGTAGTAACCGAAAATATTGGCGAAAACATTAAAACCATGACGATCTTAACTGCAATAAATTTATTCATAAAATTTCTCATAAATTTCCCTCACAACTTTAGCGATTTATATTTGATTAATTTCTTAAGTATTGGTTAGCTTTTTCTCCCAAAAACAAATTATTTAAGAGATAGCTAAATCATCGTCCATTCTTTGACTTTCTTTTGCATTATTCGAAACTTCGGTTATTGCCGGAATAACCGATTACGGAAGTTTTGCGTCGGAGATGTTCTTCAAGGCTTACGTAGAAGTCTCAGATTTTGTTTCGGAGGTGCGGATTTTAGCGGCAATTACCTGCTCGCCCAGTCTAATTTTCACCATTTCGACAACGTCTGCAATTTTGCAAAGATAACGGGGGAAAACTCAAAAACCAAAGGATTCTTGTTAAAATGTATTTCACCATTACCCAACTTAAAATTGTCAGCTTTCAAGATCAAACAAAATTACAGCCACTGAGATTTGGAGTTGTCTAACGTAAGGCTTACAATTAAAGGCCAAATGACCGACAACCAGGAAAATATTGAGGTAGAATTTCGATATCACGAAACAGTTCCGCCAAAGGAAATTTCTCATCTCGCCTGGTGTTTTATCGAGTTCACCGTCAAAAGCAGTTCTCCCGCCCCGATTTCGCACGAAGTTTTCCCCGATGGGTGCATTTCACTGCTTTATCGCCGCAATCAAAGGTTGGGATTAAATCTGCTGTTGCTCAAAGGTCTCAGTTTTGAGCCGTTTTGCACCGAGGTTTTTGCCGATGATATTCATTGGGGCGTTAGATTTTCACCCTCGGCAGCGGCGAAGATATTGCGCTCAGACCCGAAGGAGATTCCGACTCAGCCCGTTTTTGATGACAAAATCTTACCGCATTTAACTCAACATCTTTTAGACAAACTCAATAGCTGCAATAATTTTGACGAAGCATCCAGATTTTTTGCAGAAGTTTTGGCAAATCTTAGGATTGACGAATCCGAAGTGGACGAAAAAGTTATTCAAGCTGTAAAGTTTATTGCTGAAAACAATGGCGAAAAAAAGATTTCCGAAATAGCCCGGTTGATCAGTTTGAGTCCGAGGCAATTTGAACGGCGTTTTAGAAACTCTTCGGGCATCACGCCGAAACAGTTTTCGAGAGTTTGCCGGCTACGGGCGACGGCGGTAAATATGCTTGAAGGCAAAATGAATTGGGCAAATCGGGCTGCCGAAATGGGCTTTACCGACCAGGCACACCTCAATCGGGAATTTTCTTCATTGACCAAACATTCGCCTAAATCTTTTGAAAAGCGGATTAAGAAAATTCAATATCACAAATTGGTTAAATAATTTTGCAGATGTCGCAAATTTACAAGATTTTTGTTTTCAAAACTCTCACTATTGGTTTTGATAAAATATTTAAGACGGAGATATAGATGAGAAATTTAACCAAAATATTATTTGCAGTCGTTTTTGTAATGTTGATTTTTTCGACAGTTTCAGCCCAAACCAAAGACGAGGCAGAAGCCAAACGCAAGGCTGAGATGAAAAAGCTGGATATTTTAGTCGGCAATTGGAAGGGAACAGGTTGGGTGATGTCTCAGAAGGGACGGCAGACTTCAAACATTACCGAAACTTTTCAATACAAACTCGGCGGACAAGTCGCGGTCGTGGACGGACTCGGCATCACCAAAGACGAAAAAACAGGTGAAGAGCGAATCATTCATCAGGCTTACGGCATTTTTACCTACCATAAGGAGTCGGGCAAAATCAAATTTCGCTACTACAAAGCCGAAACGGGCGAAGAAGGCGAAACAATAATTGAAATTGTTGACAAGAGTTTTACCTGGGGTTTTGATGTCAATGAAACCGGCTCAAAGGTAAAATTTACAATGCGAATCAACGAAAAAGGAAATTGGCACGAAACCGGCGAATTTTCACGCGACGGCGGAAAAACCTGGATAAAATTTCTTGAAATGGAGTTGAGTAAAGTGGCAGCGTAAAAGACTGTGATTGTCGAACTCAATGCCGCGAGCCTCGCCGCCTTCGGGCACTCCCGTGAGGAGGCCCTCGGCCGGACCACCACGGAATTGGGGATCTGGGCCTCTTCCGATGACCGCTCGGTCTACCTCGAACGCCTCGGGACCGAGGGCACGGTGTCCGGCTACGAAGCGACGATGCGGCGAAAGGATGGGTC
>JANOEF010000326.1:0-2203 GCA_031413075.1 Acidobacteriota bacterium
ATTAAATTTAGCCCCTCCATCCGTTTTAACTCAATATTGTGGGGAAATAATTCCCTAAATTTCTCGACCTCTTGCAGAATAAGCTGATATTGTTTAACCGATTCTTCATAATTTCCGTTGTAAGAGATAACTTTTATTTTATTGCCTTTTGAAGTCAATAAATCAATTGTGGTCGGTAAATCGTTGGAATTGCCGCTCTTTAGTTTCTCAAAAATTGCAGTAGATTTTTCGTAATCCGCCATGGCGCCTTCGACATCGCTCGCCCACCAGCGAAAATCGCCGATTAGATTATAGTTGGCACCCAGAAGTTTTTGGGTTTGGACATCATCGGATTTTTTTTGGTGCAAAACCAAGCGGATTTTCTGGGCTTTTTTGAGTGTTTCAATCCCGCCCTGCAAATCTCCCAAATTTGCTTTGGCAGGATTTCCCTGGACATCACCAACTTTTTCATAAGCGGAGGCTAGTTCGGATTGCAAATCCAAATCGTCCTGGGATTCGGTAGATAAACTGTCGAGATATTCCAAGGCCCGTTTAACTAAAATCTCCCGGGCTTCGGTTGAACCTTCGAGCCGTTCAATTTTTGGGGCAATTTCAAACAAAAGGGAATTCGAAAGTTGACGAACATCGCGGAAACGCTTTTCGGCGCGGTCGCGTTGGTGGCTCACTTTGACGGCTTGCCAGGTGGTGCCAACGATTCCGGCGATGAGGCTGAACGCTAAAAATAGGCCGATAATCGAAGCCGTTTTATTACGAGCATAAAATTTTGAAGCCCGATAAAGAAATGTGTTGGGGCGAGCGGAAACCGGTAAGCCATTCAGATAATTAGAAATATCTTTGCTCAAATCTTCCACCGAGGCGTAGCGCCGTTCGGATTCTTTGCGCAGTACCATTAGGATAATATTGTCCAAATCGCCATCAAGCAATTTCGGATTTTGGATTTTGGATTTTGGATTGCCTGGTTCATTTTGAGTCTCACTTTTGGTTTCATTGGTATTTCTCCTGGCTCCCAAATCTCCGCTCCTCACCAAAGAGGGACGAATCGGCTCATCCTCACAAATTGCTCGCACGATTTCGCTGAAATTTTTGGAATCAGTCTGATAAGGTCTTTGTCCGGTTAGTAATTCATACAAAATTACTCCGAGGGAATAAACATCTGAAGAGGTTGAAATTGAATCGCCTTTAACCTGCTCGGGCGAAGCATAACTGGGGGTCAGGGCGCGAAATTCGGTTTGAGTTTGTAAATTGTCAGTATCGGCCGAAACAAGTTTGGAAATCCCAAAATCGAGCAATTTAGGTGCCCCATCCGCTGTTATCATAATATTATTGGGTTTCAAATCACGGTGAATAACCAGATGTTGATGAGCATATTGGACGGCGGAACAAATTTTTTGAAATAGTTCCAGACGTGATTTCAAATCCAAATTATGTTGGTCACAAAAATCCAACAGAGCTAAGCCTTCGATATATTCCATCACCAAATAAGGCATTCCTTCTTCGGTGGTGCCGCCATCTAAAAGTTGAGCAATAAAACGGTGATGGAGGCGGGCCAAAATTTGACGTTCGGAAACAAAGCGACTGAGAGCAAGATTTGTAATGAAACCTTGTTTTAATAATTTTACTGCAACCTGTTGTTCAAATTCGCCGTCGGAACGTTCGGCTAAAAATACTGCTCCCATTCCGCCTTCGCCGAGTAATCGAGTAATTTTGTATTTTCCGATTTGTTTTCCGATAAAGGTATTTGTAAGATTTTGTTCTGTCTCAAACCAAATTTGACTGAGCGGCTGATTATCAAAAAGCTGGTTTGAATTATCTTTCTCAAAAGAGAGAAGAGAATCAATTTCCTCGCGCAAGGCAGTATCTTCGCCGCAGACCTGGGCCAGATATATTGAACGCTCCGATTCATCCTTTTCCAAAGCCGTTTCGATAATCTCGGAAATTTTAGCCCATCTGGTTGGATTCATTTCGATGTGGGAGAGGGGATTTTGGATTTCGGATTTTGGCTCTCCGCTCTCGATTCCTTACTTCTGAAATAGCTCTCTTTGCAAAAAAAGCTTAGCGACCTGCCATTCACGTTTGACGGTGGCCGGTGATATTTCCAAAACTTCGGCGACTTCTTCGACTGCTAATCCGCCAAAAAATCTCAGTTCAAAGATTCGCTCCTGTCGTTCACTTAATTTGGCTAATTTTTGTAAAGCATCGTCTA
>JANOEF010000327.1:0-4899 GCA_031413075.1 Acidobacteriota bacterium
CGAGCCAAAATTTTAGCCACTATCGGCCCAGAATCACGCAAACAAGAGGTAATCGAACAACTTATCAACGCCGGTTTGAATGCCGTGCGAATCAATATGTCGCACGGCACCCACGCTGAACATACCGAGGCGATCCGCAATGCCCGGGCCGCCGCTGAGAAATGCCAAAAAGCACTCGCGGTTTTAGTTGATCTTTCGGGGCCAAAGATCCGAACCCGAACTTTGGAAGGCGGAAAACCGGTCGAACTCAAACCGGGCGCGATCTTTGTCATTACCTCGCGTGACGTTGTCGGAAATGAGCATGAAGTTTCGACCACCTTTGTCGAATTACCATCACTGGTCAAAGCCGGCGAAATAATTTTGCTGGATGACGGCGCTTTGAAATTACAGGTCGAAAAAGTTGAGGGCGAGGACGTCTTTTGTCGGGTTGTGGTGGGCGGCAAATTAGCCGAGCGCAAGGGCATTAATCTACCGAAAACGACACTGCCGATTCCGTCGCTGACAGCAAAAGACCGGGTTGATTTAGACTTTGCGATTGAGCAAAACGTTGATTACATTGCGCTTAGTTTTGTTCGCAAAGCCGACGACTGTCACGAAGTAAAGGAATTGATCAGAAAACTTAACCGGCGTGAGGTGGGGCGCCCGCTGCTGGTCGCAAAGATTGAAAAGGCTGAAGCGATTGAAAATCTCGAGGAAATCATCAAGGCCACCGACGGCGTGATGGTGGCCCGCGGAGACCTAGGCGTTGAAACCAGCGTCGAAAAAGTTCCGGTTTATCAAAAAGAAATCATTCAGTTGTCAGTGGCCAACGATAAGTTTGTGATTACCGCGACTCAGATGCTGCAAACGATGGTTGACAATCCATTTCCGACTCGGGCAGAGGCGTCGGACATCGCTAATGCCGTGTGGGAAGGGACGGATGCAGTCATGCTTTCGGCCGAAACAGCCAGCGGAAAATATCCGGTCGAATCCGTTAAAGTGATGGCAGAAATCATCAATTCGGCAGAAGAACTCCCTCCAAAGTTCTTAAAACGGCCAATTAAATTTGATCAGCCCCCATCCGGAAAAACTTCGCAGGCGTTGTGCCGCGCCGCCGCCTATGCCGCCAAAGAAATCGGAACAGAAAAGGTTGCGGTCTTTACCGAATCAGGGTTGATGGCGCGTCGAATGTCGTCCTTTCGTTCAGGTTTGCAAACTTTCGCGCTGACCTCTTCGCACGATGTTAAAAACCAACTGGCGTTGATTTGTGGAGTCCGACCGATGTTTCATGCGGCCGGCGATTCAACCGAATCAATGCTCAAATCCGGTGAGAAAAAACTTCTGAGTCTGGAAAATTGCGTCGAAGCACAAGAGACGATCATTATGATGGCCGGACGGCTGTCGGGTTTAGGGCTTTCAAGTTCGGTGGTTGTCTGGACCATTGGCGAAGACATTCCAAAAAAATAGAGATTCAGTAGATCAAAATTTTGGATTTTAGATTTTAGATTTTGGATTTTCAATTGATCCAAATTTTGAATTTTGGTTAAGTTGCCGATTTTACCATGGATAATTGGAGATTTTTTGCGGTTTCATTCTTTTTCGAGGTCAGATTTTAAACAGTCAACACTAATCCGTTTTTCCAAATTTTGATCTACTGAGATTATTTGGAGACTCAAAACATCAATAAGAGTTTGATAAATTGTAAAAAACTCTTCGTGACTCTTTGGTAACTTCTTCTATGAATATCCAAACCGAGATTCAGAAAGCATATCACCGGATCAAACCTCACATCCGTCAAACCTACCTCGAAAAATCTGCTTTTTATAGTCAAAAAGGTGCGGCCAATGTTTTCCTCAAAATGGAGAATCTGCAAGCGACGGGTTCTTTCAAAGTTCGCGGAGCAATGAACAAGATTCTTTCGCTCCGTCAATCAGAATTAGACCGGGGTGTCGTGACCGCCTCGACCGGAAATCATGGTGCGGCGGTGGCTTTTAGTCTCAACAAACTCGGGGCCAAGGGGACGGTTTTTGTTTCAGAATCGGCCAGCCTCTCTAAAATAGGGGCCATCCAGAGACTCGGAGCCGAAGTTCGGCATTTTGGCGACGATTCGATCGAAGCGGAAAACCACGCCCGACAATATGCGCTGGAAAATCATTTGACTTATATTTCGCCGTATAATGACCCGCAGATCATCGGCGGACAAGGAACCATTGCGATAGAATTATTGAATCAGCTCGAACACATTGATGCTGTTTTCGTTTCTGTCGGCGGCGGTGGATTGATTTCGGGAATTGCCAGTCATCTCAAATCAGTCAATTCAAAAGTTGAAATAATCGGCTGTTCACCTGAAAACTCACAGGTTATGATCCAATCGGTTAAACTCGGCAAATTAGTTGGCGATTTGCCGTCACTGCCAACTCTTTCGGATGGTACGGCCGGCGGGATCGAAGACCACGCCATTACCTTTGAACTGTGTCAAAAACTGGTGGATGACTATGTCACGGTGACCGAGGATGAAATTAAACAAAGTCTGCTCGAATTTATGGACACGCATCATTCATTGATCGAAGGCGCGGCGGCGGTTGCGATTGCTTCGTATCTGAAGTTGCGCGAAAGATTAGTTGGCAAAACCGTCGTTATTATTTTGTGCGGAGCAAATATCGGGGTTAAAACGCTCAGAGACATTCTGTCATGAAAATTATTTCTTTGGCCCAAATCACAGAAATTCTGCCTTCGATCGATCTCGTTTCCGAAATCGAAAAAGGCTTTGCGGCTTATTCAGACAAACGAGCGGTCGTTCCGCCGGTTGGCGAATTATTGCTCGCCAAAGGTGAAGTTCACATCAAATACGGTTACATCAAAAATGACGATTATTACGTTATCAAAATTGCCTCGGGCTTTTACGACAATCCGAAACTCGGACTGTCGTCAAGCAACGGTCTGATGCTTTTGTTCGAACAGGCAACCGGAGAACTGGCAAGTATTTTATTGGATGAGGGACATTTAACTGATGTCCGCACCGCCATTGCGGGAGCTCTCGCCGCCAAATATCTGGCTCCCGAAAACGTTAGCAGCATCGGAATTGTCGGGACTGGTATCCAGGCTCGTCTGCAACTGAAATATCTAAAATTAGTGACGGATTGCCGGCAGGTTCTAGTTTGGGGGCGCGGTGAAAGACAATTATCCGATTACAAAAAAACAATGGCAAGCGAAGGCTTCTCGATCGAAACGACTCTCAATTCGGACGACATTTTGCTAACTTGTAATTTAATCGTCACTACTACCCCGGCTGAAAAGCCGATTCTTTTTGCCAAAAATCTTCGATCAGGAACGCATTTAACCGCGGTCGGTTCAGATACTCCGCACAAACAGGAATTGGATTCCAAAATTCTGCAAATGGCGGATTTGGTAGTCGCCGATAGCCTTTCACAATGCCTTTTGCGAGGCGAGATTTACCGGGCACTCTCAACAAATTTGATTACCAAAGATGATCTGGTCGAGCTTGGCGAAATTGTTTCGGGAAAGAAACGCGGACGAACCTCCGCAGAGCAAATAACCGTCGCAGATCTGACCGGGGTGGCGGTTCAGGATATGATGATCGCCAAAGCTGTCTTTGCAGCAATCAATTGATTTTCTACACGTTCCGCTGTTTTAGTAGGAGCACAATTTTTGCTTCACTAACCCGTTAAGTAACAAAGGTTCAATAGCTTTACCCATTTCGCAAAATCAAATAGTTGGCAGATCTCCGACAAGTCTTCGGCTTGTCGTCATCGTTGAATTTAACTCTCGCCAAACCGCAGAGTGAAGATTTGCCGGACATCATGCTCAAATTGTCGTCGGTAACTTTGTTTGTCTTCTTTTACTAACTTTGTAAGCAGGTCAGCAAAAGTTTGACGACCTTTTGAAAATCAAGAAAAATTTGCAAATAGCTGATTAACTTGGGTTTTGGGGTTTTCTCCATTGTCCATTGTCCATTGTTAATTGTGCATTGGTGCTTAGTCTTTAAAACTAATCAGCCGGCAAAATCCGCCCGCGACATTCGCCAAAGCCGATGCGTCTGAAACCTTCGCGCTCACAATAGCCTTTCATAATAATTTCGTCGCCGTCTTCCAAAAACCTGCGTTGCTCGCCGTTTGGCAGTTCAATCGGTTCTGTGCCGCGCCAGGTCATTTCTAATAGACAACCTCGTTCGCTTTTTTCTTTACCCGAAACTGTTCCCGTGGCCATCAAATCGCCCGCTTGCAAATTACATCCGTTGGAAGCGTGATGCGCCAGCATTTGTCCGATTGTCCAATACAAATCTTTCATATTCGACCGTGAAATCATAAACGGCTCAGCCTTTTCGGTTCGCATTTTTTTGGTTTGCAGATAAACTTCTAGTTTAATATCAAACCCGCCAAACTGTTTATTATGCTCGCTGTTGAGATACGGCAATGGTTGCGGATCGTCCGCCTCGCGTTCAAAGGCGGCAACCCGAAACGGCGCCAGGGCTTCCATCGTCACTACAAACGGCGAAATTGTGGTCGCAAAATTTTTGGCTAAAAATGGTCCGAGCGGTTGATATTCCCAAGCCTGAATGTCACGCGCCGACCAATCATTTACAAGACAAAGCCCGAAAATATGTTCTTCGGCGTTTTCAATCGGAATCGTGTCGCCAAGCTCATTTCCACGGCCTACAAAAAAGCCGACTTCCATTTCGTAATCCAGATTTTTGCAGGGAATATAGATCGGTGGTTGTTCCGCATCAGCCCGATTTTGCCCTTTCGGACGCTTGACATCAGTTCCCGACACCACGATTGACGAAGCCCGTCCGTGATAACCAATCGGCACATATTTATAATTCGGCAACAACGGATTATCAGGACGAAACATCGCTCCAACATTGGTCGCGTGAAAGATTGAGCAGTAAAAATCGGTGTA
>JANOEF010000328.1:0-8947 GCA_031413075.1 Acidobacteriota bacterium
CCAAAATTGAAAACAGCCGCATTCAGCACATTGTCAAATTGGATAGTCGGTCTCAGTTTCATTTTTTCATTGAGTTTGAAGTCTCTCGAAATACTTAAGTCGAACAGGTAAAAGCTCGGGCCGGTACCGGAATTTCTTGGCAAATTACCGCTTTTGGCTCCGATTGGCTGAAGCGAGAACTGAGCTGCCAGGGCGGCCGGAAAGGGTGAACCCGGTTCGCGCCAAACAATGTCTTTGATATTACCGCTAAAGTTCAGGCGGTCAGTAGATAAATCATCCAGATTTCGATCGCTTCCGCCGTTACCTAAATTAAAAAGTCCCGAACTTCCATAACGGAAAAGTGGCGAAAGATTTAATTTGCCGAGCCAAAATGGGGTCTCAATCGTTCCGGTAAAGGCCAGTCGGTGTCGTCTATCCTGGATGTTTCGGGTAAATTCCGCATCAAAATCGCCATTGATTTCAGCATTTGAAGTATTATTCAAACCGTCATCTTTGGTGGATGACAAGGTATAAGCCCCACGGAAACCTGCCCCAAATCCCCAACCTAATTGGCGAAAACGTCTTCGGAATTCGATAATCAGGCCATCATACGCGGATCTCCCGACTGAGCCGATCCGAGATTTTTCTTCAAAGTTTTGGTCAGGTCTGAATCTGGCAATGGCCGCTAAGGCAATTCCAATCGGACCGCCGGTTGAGTTACCAATAAGTCCGGTGACAGCAGTGCTGGGCAAACTGGTTGAGGTTGAGACTGAATTCAGATTAACAAAGCAGGTGCTGTTGGCTGTAAATAAACTTGACCCCCCGCTGGTCGGACAGGCGGTAGTTCCGGTTTGAGTGGTAGTGGTGGCATTGGCTAAATTTGCTCCGAGATAAAACTGATAGTTTCTGACCGTCCCGTTGGCATTGGTAAAATTAAAGGGGTTAGCCAATAAATACGAAGTCCAATCTCCGTAGCCAGCCGGTAAAAGAGGCGCATTAATGTTTCTGTCGCGCCACAATCGTTCGGTTTTATTCCAGGTATAATTTGCCTCAAAAACAAATCCCTGACCGATTTCGCGCTCAAAACCGATGTTTATTTGAAAACTTTGCGGAATCTTCAAATCCGCATCAACCGAGCGCAACGGGTTTCCCGCGGTCCCCTGATTCAGTCGAAAGCCCGTGGCATCGTTACAGGGCAGGGCGACCGTATTGATCGGAGCGCAAGCGGTGGCGACTAAACTTCGTAATTCAGCTTGGGTGGCGTAAGTATTTGGAAATTGATTGGCAATGGCCGCCAGAATCGCCGTTCTGCGGGTGTCGGTGGATGCGGTTCCGATAAAATTTGAATCGAAAGGAACAATCCCGATGTTATTTTGAATCGAATCTGCCACGGTGCGCAGCAACACACGATTGTAAAATAATCCGGCTCCAATTCGGATGACACTTTTTGCATCTTTCCCGGGCGAATAGGCGATGCCTAATCTCGGTCCAAAGTTATTGTTGTCATCAACCGCTGTTTCTCTTTCGTAACGGAGCCCCGCGCTCAAGGTCAGATTTGGCAAAACCCGAACCTCATCATTGAAAAATACGCCCCAGTATTGGTTGGTGACATCCGAGGCGGTGCCGAAATTTTGCCGGTAGCGCGACAGGGTATTTTGTTGATAGAGCAAAACGCTGCCGAAATTGAAAGTTCCGGTCGCATCGCCTAAAGCATCAGCTTTGGAACGAACCGTTTGATAGTCAAACCCGCCTTTTAAGGTGTGATTACCGGCAATATAAGTAAAAGTATCTTGAAACTGCCATCTCGTTTCTTTTCGGTTCTGCGGAAAACCGGTCGAATCGCCAAAAATTGCACCGGTTGAGTTTCCGGCAATCAGGGTTTGATTACTGCTGGTGACGGGGTTTCGGTAGGCTATTAAAACGACCGGTTCAAAAGGATTGTCGGTTTGAAAACTCGGTTCATAAATCGAGTATTGCATTCTAAACTGATTAACCGCATTGGCGCCGAAAACGTGATTGTCGGTGAAATTATAACCTTTAGTGTCTGCATTTCTGGCCTGCAAAGCATCTTCCAGTCGGGTCGTCGAGGTTCCGGTAGTGCGCTTATTGTTCTTTATGCCAAATTGCAAACCAACCGAGAAATCATTGTTTGACGTCAATCGGTGGTCAAATTTGGCGGACAGAACGTGATTATTACTCGGAGTTTCAAACAAATCGTTATAAGCTCCGACGGACGTTGAGGTCGTGCTTAACCCGTCAAAACAGCCGGCCACCGCATTTGGCGGGCAATCGGCGTTACTGGTCGGAAGCGAATATCGCGAATTTACGCCGACCGGGACAAAAGTGTCTATAAAAGTCGTGTCCTGCAGATTAGTGTATTCATACCCGACGGCAAAGAAAGTTTTGTTTCTGAAAATCGGACCGCTCAAGGTAAATCCCGGATTATATTCAGTAAGCGGCAGACGGGCGAACCCGCGACTATTGTTATACCAGGAATTAGCGTTTAAGCTATCGTCACGGAAAAACATAAAGGCCCGGCCGCGAAATTTATTGCCGCCTGATTTTAATCTGATATTGACTCGGCCGCCCGAAGCCCGGCCATATTCGGACGAGAATTGATTGGTAATCACCTGAACTTCGGCGATGGCTTCGAGCGATGGCTGAAACCTGGCACTGGCTGCCCGATCATCGTTATTATCCAAACCGTCAATCGTAATGTTGTTAGAGTATGAAGCTCCACCCGAAAGCGAGAAATTACCCTGCTCAGCCGGAGCGGTGGCCGGAGTTTGATTTCTATCTTCGGCCAGATCCTTGGTCGAAAGAGCTTCTTCGGAAGTTCCGCCGAGCGTCAAAACCAAATCAAGTGCGTTGCGCGAGTTGTTCGGAAGTTCTTCGATCTCTCTGGCCGTTAAAGTGCCGCCAACCACCGTTCGGGTCGTATCTACCGCCGGACTATCATCGCCGTCAATGGTGATGGTTTGCTCGGCAGTGACGCCGGCCGGAGCCAGTGAAATATTGAGCTGTACATTTTGTCCGGCGAGCGTCACTAAATCTTTTTGCTCTTTGGCACCAAAACCATTGGCGGAAAAATTAACCGAATAAACGCCGGGTTCGAGTTTGACCATCGCAAAACGACCGTCATCATTGGTGATAATGGTGCGTTCAATCCCGGTCGTGATCAGTTTCGCCGTCACTTTTGCGCCCACGATCGGGGCATTATTTGAATCGGTGACCTGGCCGCTGATGGTCACGTTATCGAGATCCTGAGAAAAAGTTAAGGTCGAAAATCCTAAAATAAACAGACCGGTTAAAAAAAAAGAGAGACAGATCCGTCCAAAGTTAATGTGCATGTTTAATCTCCTGATAAGTTTGTGTAAGGTTGTTAGAACGTTGGTATTTTGCCTTAAGATAGCTCAAAAAGCAAAATCGGATTTTATTATTCAATGGCGATGAAAGCCAATAAAAATCGTCTTTTATTCTTTATTATGGCGAGTCCGGGTTTGCAGACTGCCTAAACGGGAAATAGGAATCAGGGCTTCGGAATCTGAAATATCATCATTTGAGTGTGAAATTTCGCTGGCGTGGTTGCGAATATAGTCAAAAAATCTTTCAAACTCGCGCTGCATGGCGTCCATTTTTTCGCGCATATTGAGAATAATTTCAACTCCGGCCAGATTGACCCCGAGCTCGCGGGTTAAAGACAAAATTATCTCCAAACGCTCAATATCAGTATCTGAGTAAAGTCTGGTATTTCCTACTGAACGAGACGGTTTGAGCAATCCTTCGCGCTCATACAAACGAAGTGTTTGCGGATGAATTTCGTAAAGCTCCGCAATTGCACTAATGGTGTATGTTTTAACCTTCTTTTTCATTTATCATTTAGCAATTAATCATTTATCACCAATTTTTGTTGAATGTTAAATGTTAAACGTCCAATCTTATTCTAATCCCATCACTCTTCTCGGATTTTCGGGATTAGCTTTTTCAAACTGTCGCAAAATTTCCTTTGTTTCCTCGCTGATAATACGCGGCAGGGTGATTTGGACTTCGATAAACTGGTCGCCACGCAAATTGGCATTTCTGAGACTCGGCACGCCGCGCCCGCTCAAGCGAAATTTTTGTCCCGATTGAGTTCCGGAAGGAATCTTTAATTGGGCTTTTCCTTCGACCGTCGGAACTTCAATTTTTGCCCCGAGGGCGGCTTCGGCCACCGTGATCGGAACGGTCACATAGATATTATCCCCTTTACGGGTAAAATACCGGTGCTTGCCGACATTGGTGATGATGAACAAATCTCCGGCTGCTGCGCCAAGTTTGCCGCCCCAGCCTTTGCCGGCGACCCGCACCCGAGAGCCGGTATCCACCCCGGCCGGAATTTTAACTTTGACCTGTTCGGTTTTCGGGGTGGTTCCTTTCCCGATGCATTGCGAACACGGCGTTCTACGTCGTCCGGTGCCGCCGCAGTCATTACACGGTTTTGAAAATTCAAGATTGCCGCCGACTCTCTGGAGCTGTCCGACACCTTTGCAAGTGGTGCAGGTCACGACGGCCCCGCCCGTATCGCCCGCCCCCTGGCAACGCGAACACTGCTCCGAACGACTGACACTGAGATTGGTTTGATAACCATTGACCGATTCTTCAAACGAAAGAGCCAGCGGAATTTCAATGTCCCCGCCCTTTTTCGGCATGGCTCGCGGCGGTTCGGGTGGTTGAGCCTTGGCGGAATTTTTTCCTCCGCCGAACAGGTCACTGAAAATGTCGCTGAAACTGCCGCCGCCCGAACCTTCGCTGGTCTGGACGTTTTCCCACTTAAAGCCAGAAAAATCAAAACCGCCGCCGCCGGCGGAGCTTCCGCCGTATGGCGAATTTATATCCAGATTGTCAGCGTAATAGCCAAACTTATCAAAGACTTTGCGCTTCTTTTCATCAGAGAGAATATCGTAAGCCTCTTGGACTTCTTTGAATTTATCCTCAGAAGTTTTGTCATTCGGATTGACATCAGGGTGGAATTTCCGCGCCAGGCGGCGATAAGCTTTTTTAATCTCATCCGCGGTTGCGTCTTTTTTGACGCCTAAAATTTGGTAATAATCTTTTTTTGCCATCTTGGGCTAATCAATTTTGAAAACAAATTTAATTGCTTCAAATACTTCCGCCATCTTCAGCGGCGAAAGAAATGTAATGTAAGAACCAATTTTATCTTTTGAAACAGTTTGAATATTCGTTAAATTTACTACACAATCTTCAAGCATTCCATCGTTTCCATCAAGCAAAACTTCTGAGTCATTTCCCCTAATTGTGGACGTGATTTCAGCTACCGTTACAACATTTAATTTTGAAATTGCATCAGTTCTAGTCAATATTAAAACAGGTCTTTCCTTGTTCGGAAATTTGAATTTGAAATAACGAATATCGCCTTGAATCATTCGTCTCTCCAAAACTGTTCATCTTGCCAAATTTCATATTCTTCAGGTTGTTGGGGCATCTTTTCGTAGCTTTCAATAAATCTTTTGACCTTTTCTGCGTCATTTCGTTTTTTTTGCAAAAAATCTTCTTGCAACGATTTTTGCAGACTTTCATTGATATATTGCAAACGATTTTGGTTAAAATCTTTTGCCACCGCATCAATTTGCTCAACTGTTTTTTCGTCAATTTCTATCGTAATTTGCATCGCCTTTGAAGTATCGCAAAAACAGCCGCTGCCTGCAAGAATTTACAAGCAAACGGCTGTTTTATCTGTTTTCAGACAAAAGTGCATTTTGCAGCTTCACTTCTATCTTTCCCGCTTACTTCTTTTCTTCGTCAACATCAACGTATTCGGCGTCAATCACATTATCATCACCCGAAGGCGTTGAACTTGATTCGCTGCCGGCACTGGCCGAAGCGGCTTGCTCTTCGGTTGGTGCGGTTGATTGCTGCGAATAGAGAACTTCGGCCAGCTTGTGCGAAGCCGTTTGGAGACGGGCGAAAGCGTTGTTCATAGCTTCGGCATCGTCGCCTGTAAGGGCTGTTTTGGATTCCGAAATCGCTTCTTCGAGTTCGGCTCTCTCGCCGTCGCCGAGTTTGTCTTTGTTTTCGCTGAAAGTTTTCTCAACGCTATAAACCAAACCATCTAAACGGTTTCTGGATTCGATAACTTCTTTCCGTTTACCGTCTTCGCCCGCGTGTGATTCGGCATCTTTCATCATTTTGTCAATTTCATCTTTCGATAAACCTGACGAACTGGTAATCGTAATTTTTTGCTCACGGCCGGTGCCGACATCTTTGGCGGAAACATTAACGATCCCGTTCGCATCAATGTCGAAAGTTACTTCGACCTGCGGAACGCCCCGTGGGGCCGGCGGAATTCCGATCAGATGGAATTTGCCGAGTGTTTTGTTATCCGAAGCCATCGGTCGTTCGCCCTGCAGGACGTGAACTTCAACCGATGTTTGATTATCCGAAGCCGTCGAAAAGATCTCTGATTTACGGGTCGGAATCGTCGTGTTTCTGCTGATCATCGGAGTTGCGACGCCGCCCAGGGTTTCGATTCCAAGACTCAGCGGGGTCACGTCAAGCAGTAAAATATCAGTTTTTTCGCCGCCCAGAACTCCGGCTTGAACGGCCGCGCCGAGCGCCACCACTTCGTCCGGGTTCACGGTTTTGTTCGGTTCTTTGCCAAAAAAGTTTTTAACCATTTCCTGGACTTTCGGAATCCGGGTTGAACCGCCGACCAACACCACTTCGTCAATATCCTTGGGGGCTAAACCGGCATCTTTAATGGCCTGTTCAACCGGCGGCATCAATTTTTTCAGGACTTTTTCGATCAAGCCTTCAAATTTGGCGCGGGTTAATTTCATCACCAAATGTTTCGGGCCCGAAGCATCCGCCGTGATAAAGGGCAGGTTGATTTCGGTTTCCATGGCGCTTGAAAGTTCGATTTTGGCTTTTTCAGCCGATTCTTTGAGCCGTTGGAGGGCCATTTTGTCCTGCGAAAGGTCAATGCCCTGGTCTTTCTTGAATTCGTTAATGATCCAGGTGATCAAGGTTTCGTCAACGTCATCGCCGCCTAAATGCGTGTCGCCGTTGGTTGATTTTACTTCAACGACACCTTCACCGACTTCTAAAACTGAAATATCAAAAGTTCCTCCGCCAAAGTCAAAAACAGCGATGGTTTCTTCTTTCTTTTTGTCCAGTCCATAAGCGAGCGCGGCGGCGGTCGGTTCGTTGACAATCCGCATTACTTCGAGACCTGCGATTTTGCCTGCGTCTTTGGTCGCTTGCCGTTGCGCGTCGTTAAAATACGCCGGCACGGTGATAACCGCTTGGCTGACGGGTTGTCCGAGATAATCTTCGGCGGATTGCTTTAATTTTTGCAAAACCATCGCCGCAATTTCCGGCGGACTATATTGTTTGCCGTCGGCATTGATCCGAACATCGCCGTTTGAAGCGCGTTCCACCTTATACGGCACTTGCTTGATTTCGCCCGTAACTTCGTCGTGTTTCCGTCCCATAAAACGCTTTATCGAATAAAGCGTATTTTCAGGATTCGTAACTGCCTGACGTTTGGCAACCTGCCCAACCAGACGGTTTCCGTCTTTGGTGAACGCGACCACCGAAGGTGTCGTGCGTCCGCCTTCCGAATTTGTAATAACAACCGGTTCGCCGCCTTCCATAACGGCAACCACCGAGTTTGTCGTTCCTAAATCAATTCCTATAATTTTACCCATTTCTTAAAATCTCCAAATTATAAATTATTCCGCTTCACTTTTTAATAAGAGAAAACTCAGCTTTATTTGAGCCAAAACAGATTATAAGATTTGAGTGTGTCCTTGTCAAGTTTGTTGATGACGTTACTCACTCTTTTTCGAATAGTGCAATAATACACCCAAAGTCGTCGTTATTTTAGCATTGCAGATTTGTTTTGGCTTGCAATAATTTTCAAAGAAATAGACAATGCCGATTACCAAGTAATTTTGATGATTAGTGTTATAATTGTTTCAAATCAAGGAGAAGAAAATGCCTGAAGTTTTAGAAATCGAACAAATTGAAATTGAAAAAAATCAAGCTGTCAAGCCAAAATGGGATTCGTGGATAGTTGAAGTTCCGAAAGAGATTATTGAAGCACAAGGTTTAGGTAATGATTCGATGGTTGTTTTAACCGTTAAAGATGAAAAAATTCAAGCACAAATTTTGCCGCCGTTATCGGAAAAGCTGAAAAGTATCTCGGAAAAAATTCTCAAAAAAAGAAGAAAACTTTATGAGGAGTTAAGGCGCATTGGCGATTGAAGAAACCTTTTATGTTTCCGTCGAAGAAGCAATGAAACTTCACATTTTGCTGATGCGCGAATGGCACGAGGTTCGTTTTGGTATTGATCAACGGGATTTGCTCGAATCGGCTTTGGCGCGTCCGAAACAAGCGGCAAATTTTGAAAACGCTGATTTAATTCGCCAAGCTGCAACACTTTGTTTCGGACTCGTCAAAAATCATCCTTGGCTTGGCGGCAACAAACGCACAGCCACTTATTTAATGGAATCTTTTTTGGAAATGAACGGATTTGAGTTGATTACAACCGATGAAGAAGTTTTTGAAATAGTTCTATTGATTGAATCGGATGCTTGGAAAGTTGATGAAATTGAAGATTGGCTGCGAGATAAAGTTGAGAAGATTAGAAAATGAATTTTGTTTCACGAACTTTAAGTCAAGCGAAAAGAAATTGGAATAGATTACCGTCTGCAACCAAATCAGATATTAAAGAATTATCAGGTTCGGTAAAATTTGATTTACCTCAGGAATTTTTAGATTTGCTAAAATTTTCAAACAGCGGTGAAGGCGATATAGCATTACCTCCATTGATTTTTCAACTATATGAAATTCAGGAAATTATCAGTTTAACCAAAGATGAATTTTATAAAAATGAATTTTCTGATTTTTTATTTTTTGGCGGAAACGGCGGTTTGGAAATGATTGCTTTTGACTTGCGAAAGAAAC